>NZ_AMYW01000005.1:0-240413 GCF_000335775.1 Flavobacterium sp. WG21 | reverse complement strand
TTTTTATAAGGAAAACCGTAATACATAATTACAACTATTTTGTATGTTTGGTACAGTTTGCAATATAAAACTACAGTTTGACACAAGATCTCAGATTTGGGAACATTGTTTCCCTTATATTCACGTATATAAGTTATTAATCTCGTTAAAGAAAAAAAATGACATTAGTTGTTGCCAAAATTATTGATAATGATATTCAAATAGTTTCTGATACAAAAATCACAGATCTATTTTTGGGTTCACAAAATCCATTACTAGGACAATTAAAAACAATAATATTAAACCCTTATATTTCAATTTCTTTTTCAGGATTACCAGATTATGCTCAAGAAGTTTTAAAATCATTTTATCAAGGAGAACTCGCTAACAGTAATTCAATATTAGTTATTAATTCCTTAGTAGTTAAATGCTTAGAGATAAATAGAAAATCTAGTAATAAGACTAACTTTATTCTTTGCTACATCTATAATAATCAGCCAAAAATTTATAAAATCTCAAATTATCAAATAGAACAAAACCTGAAAAACGCATGGATTGGTGATATTATTGGATTTACTAAATATCAACAATATTATCATACTTCAGAGATCACAAATGAGCTAGATAAGATGGAAGATGCTTTTGAAAAAGTAATAGAGGATAACTCCGTTGAGACTGTCGGAGATTTCATAATTCGGGTTGCAAATGAAAGTAATTCAACTGGGGAAACACAATACTTAAACTACCAAATAAATAGAATAAAATATTTTGGACCTGTCGAATTTCTTGATATGGGTTCAGGAAAATTTATGATGAAACATGCTACACCAGAAAGCGGTGGTTATGGAATATCATTATTAAGAAGTTTTAATCCGCAAACACCAGCTATTGGAATTCATTTTCATGTGGGTAATTTTGGTCTTTTATTTTTCCCACAACATTCCTATTCAAATGGAATAATATTTAGAAATCAATCTGACGGTGAAAAGTTTGCAGAAGAAATCAAAAATCAGTTTGGGTTTGATGTTCAAGGTTTACTTGTTACGGAAAAAGGATTGGCATTTAAGCATGTGAATACCTCCGAAAAATAAATTTAAATGTAGTCCACGACCTAACAAATTTGCCAAATGATAGTGTTAAGTTAGCTGCCCATAATTGAAACCTATATTAATTAAATGTCAGACGAAATAAATAACTACGCATGAAGCCATTAAAACTATACATTGACAATTGTTCATTAAACGATATAGCTCCAAAGGGAGCAAATTGGGGCGACACTGACCTTGGGAAATATCTGTTGAGAAAATCTATGAGCGGAGACATTGAAGTCTTTTCAAGTCCAGCAGGAGTAATTGAGATAGCACTTAACAAAGACCTTGATCAAAGGAATAATATGGCTAAGGCATTGAATACACTTATTCGTGGACAACGAATGATGGCTTCTAAAGAATATTATGTGGTAGATGATTTTTTACGTTTAATTGAAACCACTTGGAATGCAACGACCAAAGCGGAAAGAATGACATTTCTAAAAGCGAATTCTTCAAGGATATACATTGCCTTATTAGGACAATTAGCTGCGCTAAAAGATTATGACTGTACTAACGGTTTTATTAATGTAATTGCACCAAAACTTGCGACTCAAATAATTCATTCTCAAATATTTGAAAATCCAAAGGAGGAAATTGAAAAAAGGATTAACGCAATTAAAACTAAAAATTACACCCATCTTAACTATTATGATGGCTTAACAGATCTAACCATTCCTGAATTAGAAAAACAACAAAAAGAATATGAGGCTAAGAGTTATATAATTCCCAAAAATGCTGTTTCTACGCTTCAAAAAAATCAAGAAATACTTATTGAAGGATATTCTCTTGATGAACTTTCTTTCGCAACCGACCAAGTATTTGTATACTGGGAAGATTTGGCTGGAACTATAACTAACTTTCCTAAAATAGTCGCAGAATGGTCTACTAAAAGTGAAATTGAGAAAGAAAAAAAATTATCGGTAAAACCTTTAGATGGCGAAATTGTGGAAAAATTTGCACAACAAAAACAAACAATTTCGGATTGCAAAATTATTTTGAAATCTTTAGTCCACAGGTTTCATACTCAAACAACTTTTACTCGTATAAGTAACTACATAATCATTAAAGACCTAGAAAAAGGATTGAAAAGCGGTAAAATTCCTTCTGGTGGTATTATTCTTGACTCTAGCCATTGTATTGCAGCTCTGTATAATGAAATTCTTCTTTCTCGTGATCAGCGTTTAAATGCTTCCGTAGATTTTTGGTTCAGTGAACTAAAAAAGGAGACAGGATTGTTTAGAGAGACAGCAAAAAATTTAAAAGAACTAAAACGGCAAGTTGAAAATGGACTTAAGCATAGTTAGAATATGAACGAAAAGATTAAAGAATTTAGTACAAATGCTATAGCACCATTACTTAGCGTATCAGAAAAAGGGGCAAAACAAATATATCAATTTGATATCGACTGTTTCGAAATGAAAGATTACAATTTTGTAAATGTTTTAAAAGAAAGTGATTTTTCACATGTTTTTGATATAGTTACAAAAATATCTGGGCCATGTCTTTATTATTTTGAAATTGTATCAGATCATTCTGCCGAAGAAATAGTAAATAGAGTCACAAAATACAAATTGACCCAAAATTCAAAAGCCGTACCTGCTATCAAAAAGAATTTCCCACATAGTAGAGTTCTCTATGTTGGTAAAGTCAAGAAAGGAATTTGGGGAAGACTAGTTCAACACTTAGGCTATTATAAAGTTCATGGAACACAAGGACTCCAACTTTTCTATTGGACGAAAGGAACAAATGTTTCTTTGAGAATGAATATATTTGAATTTGAGCACGAAATGGCTGACTATATGGGAGTTTTAGAGCATAAGCTCGCAAAAGAATTGAAACCAATTTTGGGAAAACATAATTAATTATATATCATCAATCTAGAGAGATGAAACAACCCAAGATCTATTTTGATAAAGAAACTTATACTTCAGTTCTTTCACATTCAATTTTGGAAGCATACTGGCAAAATACCTCCGGCAAATTTACTTCAAGTATAGATGAAATTAGAAAGAGATTTGAATTAAGTTCAAATGAAATAACTACAATTGTTTCTAATAGTAATTCCCATATTGATTTTGGTGTTTGTAATGCATGTAGCGGAATGAACTATACTTGTTTAGAAAATAGAACAAGAGCAAAACAAGTTTTCGAAAATTTCCATTACTATTTTTTTTGTTTTGCATGCAGGAAGAGAGCGGAGAAATTTTGCGAGAACCTTGATGACTCTCAAACCAAAAATGTATGGATGAGATTGAGTTTTAAATATCAGTTATGGAAAGAATTAGATAAAGACGAAATTAATTTTCTTAAAGCAATCTATTATTTAAGATCCTGGAATCGGATATATCATGAAGTTATTAAATTAGACTCCGATTATGGCTTTAAAGTTCTTTTCAAACTTGATAAGATGCATTTGATTTATTACAACAAGAATGAATTGACAGGACAGATTAAAATTATAATTTTGGAAGATTTACAAAGTCTTATTAGAGATAAAAATATCTAAAACTATCAATTATAAATATTATAGATACATATATGCCTGTCTTTATCGTAACTATCTATTTATAAACAACGTAAATCTTCTCTAGTATAATTGGTTATTTCTCAAAATAGGGTAAAGACTTAAAACAATAATAATATCGATTTTTAATATGTCAGCAATTGCAGCTTTAAAAGGTTATAGAACTCAGTTTTTATATTCATTACATTTCATTCTGTCAAATATGACGGACAATCTTATATTTCGCTTAGAAGGAGAAGAAGATTTAGATATTTTAAATACTAATGGACAACTTTTATATGCTATTCAATTAAAAAATCTAGGAAGAAGAATTACACTATCAGATATTTTATCTGATAAAAAAACATCATTTATAAAAAGATTCTTGGATAATTATACTGATGCAATTCCTATACTTGTTTCCTATGGTGAAATAAGTAGTGATCTTAAAAAGTGGGCAGAGCAAAATAATAGTATTGATGGAAAAGAAAAAAATCTTTTAAAAAAGTATAAGTTAACCATTGAAAATTGGAAGTTAGTTAAGAGTAAAACTCAATTTCAGGAAATTAATGAAGAGAAAATTGCCGAGGATGTCGAAAAAATGATGAAGGACAATTTCCCACTTATTGACCCGTTACCAACAATTGGTTTTCTATTAAATTGGCTACAGTTCATTGCTGAGAAACAACAACCTATCACCTCAAATGATTTTTTCAATAAGGTTGAAGATTTTGCAAAATATATAACGGAAAGAATTGCAATAAGCGAGCAATATGGATTAGTATTGAAACCATTGCATAAAGTTTCAATCGAGAATTTAAATCATGAATTATTAGAAAAAGAATTTTACAATGCTACTTTGACAAGATATGAACATATTTTGCTTGGGCTGGATGTAAATAGAGATAAACTACTTGGCCTAATTAATGACAAAATAAACGGAAATAACACCATTATACTAAAAGGAGCGTCTGGACAAGGAAAGACAGCTTTATTATATAGTTATATACATAAATACATCAATAATTGGCTTTGCTTTGAGCTAAATATTCAACAAGATCCAATCAGTACTCAAAAATCGATTCAGGCTATTGCATCAATAAGTAAAAAATTAGACATTCCAACAGTTTTTGTAATTAATGTAAATCCAAATACAACAGACTGGTTACAAGTAATTAAAGAATCAGCACACCTTAATCACATAAAGTTTTTGGTAGCAATCAGAAACGAAGACTGGTATAGAGCTTCTGCAATCGGAATTGAATTTGAACACAAGGAAATTGATTTAATTCTTTCAAAAGAGGAAGCGGAAATTATTTATTCCAGATTGCATGAAAGAAATAAGATCAGTCATTTTACAGATTTTGAAGAAGCTTGGATTCAGCTAGGCAATAATATCCCATTATTAGAATTTGTATACTCTCTTACTCAAGGAGATTCCTTACATAATAAATTGAAGCAACAAGTTAGGCAAATTTTAAATGAAAACGGATTAAGTAATAATCAACAGATTGAATTTTTAAGAATCGTTACTCTTGCAGATTCTTTAGGAGCTAAAATAGATGTTTCGAAACTAGATTCCGGTATTGATTATCAATTTATAATTGAAAAACTTTCAAACGAATATCTGGTTAAAAAATCATCCGACAGAAAATATATACAAGGGTTGCATATCGTTCGTTCACAAAAATTGGTTGAGATACTTTTTGATGAGTTCACTAACAGCAAAGAAGAATATGGGTACAAATGCATTTCTTTATTAGCTGAACAAGATTTGTATTTATTTCTATTACAGTTGATTCATCTCGAAATCTTTAAGCCTGACCAATTTATTTTAGATATAGATAATAAAATTTCTGTTAGTAACTGGTCAATATATATATCTATATTAAAAGCTTTTATATGGGCTGGCACTCTTGAATATGTTGAGAAAAATCGGGAGGTAATAGATGACTGCAAATTGATTTTTGGTGAAGCATGGACAATGTTTACAGATTTTTTATTTGGCAGTAATTATGACAGAAGCGGGTTACTTGACTTGCTTAAAATGGATGAAGAACGTAGACAAAAAATTGATGATATTAATAACAGATTAGTACATAAGCAACATGTCTTCAACTTAGCATCCAATGTCATAAATAAACTTCCTTTTCCTAAAGAAATACCTGTTACAGAAATTGAATGGAAATCTTTTGGAGAGAGCTTATTTTGGTTAAAGAATATTGATAATAAGAAGGAAAAGATACCATTATTTACAGACAGTGAATTTGAATCAGCGTTTAAATTACTGGATAGTAAAAATTTATCAAAACTAATGTTAGGAATGTTTACATATTCACAGGAATTAGATGTGATAAGAAAAAAAAACATCAATTATTTTGTTGATCGCATAAAAACTGATTTTGATGTTATTCATTTATCTGTAAAAGGTGATGAAGTGGATTTACATTACATTGTAAATATTCTAACGATTGACAGTAAAAGATCAACCAATGATTTTATTGTCAACATTTTGAATATAATAAGATCTGCTCTTCCAGATAAAAAACAATTCAATTCTCAAGGTTATGGTCACAGATTACAAACAATTTCTATCGATCATGATTCCACCCATAAAACTATGCCCCTAGAAAATATGCCTCTAGAAGAATGGGTAGACATAAACTCAAGTATTGTAAAACTCTATGAATATAGCTATAGGCCGACGGATTGGAATGATTACTGCGAAGCATTAAATCAGTGGGAGATTCTAATCAAAGAAAGAGTTAATAAGATTAATGATTCGTTTAATCAGTTATTTAAAGGAAGTAAAACATATGCTCCTATGATTCCTGTTATGCAGAATGTGTCATTTAAGAAATTTGATAAAATTAAAGAACCAAAATCAATCACGGATCCTTTAGGTATATATGGAGGAAAGAAAAATGATTCAAATACTGAAAATGAAAGAGAGCAATTAAAAAAGAGATTAGAGTCAAAGTATGAGAAATTTTTTAAAAGCTTTTCTGACTTTAAAACCAGTATCGAGAGTTTTATAAATCAGTCTGCCCAAACATTGACATCAAGAATTCAATTAATAACTGATGAAGGGCATATACACGATGAAAATATAGAGCGTGTGTCCCAAATTAATTTGTACGATGCGATTCAAAGGCTCAGGGAATATAATTCACAATATAAAAACACCTTAGGCAATATAGATATAAATCATACTAGCCAAATTGACTTTAATACTTTATTGACTACGGCAGCTTATTGGAAAGATTTTTTGAATAACAGTACTAAAGCAGACCATTCATATAAACGAATACTAAAACTTAAAGAAGATTTTGAGAGTAAAATTGTTAAAGAATTTAAGCTTATCTCTAAATCAAACTCCTTTACTATTAAATACATTAACAATAATCTAAATGAAGAAAAACCGATAGTAGTCACTGATGGCATAAGTCCTTTTTGGTCACTACTAGGTATGAAAACAGCTTATGATATTATCCATGAAGTAATCAACAAGCCAGAATATACAAGTCTAAAATACTTAATGCTGAAATTATGGTTTTCCAGAATTTATTTTATTCAGACTACAGATAATAAAATTATCGAAAAGAACTGGAATGAAGTAAGGCTTTATACCATTATGGATAACCCGTATGAAAATTTAAACATCATTGGTTTTGGCTCCCAATTGATAGATTATAAAATTCTCGAAAATCTTAAAATTGATAGCTGGGCCAAGATGTATCCTGAGTTTAATGAGATCAGCAAGGCTTCAGAAAATTACGGTAGATTGGTTCTTTTAGTTGACCATCTTAACGATTTAAGATTACTTGATAAAATTAAATTGAAAGAGTTAGATCAAAAGAGAGTACAGCAACACTTTGAAAAAGTTAGTTTAGAATTACAACAATCTTTTCAAAATGTACTGGACTCATTAGTAATGTGGATGAATATGTTCCCATTCGATGAAATGACTTACAGTGATAATGAAGAAGAGCAAGAGTATTTTAAAGCTATGATAAATATAAAAGATAATATATTTCCAGAACCAAAAGGAGATGAAGAGGACTATCAGGTTTTGATCAATTTAGAGCTAATATCTAAATGGAGCGAAAGATTAAAAATATGTACCGAAAGCTGGGGGATATTTCTAATCTTATTGCATGGTAAGTATATTAATAAATATAAAAATATTTCTTTAAATTGATTATGAACTATATCAGAAATCATTGCAATCACTTGATATATTATCTATTTAGTTAATAAAGGCAGGCTTTTTGGAATCAGCTATAGAATCTTTTATAAATGCATCTCTGTTCTTGATGTTTAGACTTTTGTAAATTAAAAGTCATACATATCTAACTCATTTTCGATAATTTTATCTAGTTTTATCATTTATATAAACAAGTTGGCAGTAATTATTAAGAAATCGTGCTAAAAAAGACATTTATATTATTTCTACTTCTTTTTTTTTCTTTCTCATCTGGAAAGGACAGTACAATTGTAATTAATAAAGAAGCGAAAAATGACACAATTGTAATAAAAATAGAACAGTCAAAAATAGCTGAAATAATTAAACCAATTGAAAAATATGTAGGTTTTACTTTAGAAGAATGGAAAACATTTGCAGTTATTTTCATTCCGTTATTTGTTCTTTTCATTACAAACTTGGTTACATTAGGTAAGATTAGAAAAGAAACAAAAGAATCTATTAGAAAAGAACTAATCATTACCTTCATAAAAAACAAGAAGGAGCAATTAGAAAAATATTACGACCCAATCATTGCATATTTATCAATTAACGAAAGTATTTTCAATTCATTTGGACCAAAATCTTTTCCTAGTGAGGATATTAAAAAAGAAGTTGCAGCAAATCTATGGCTTGGAATGAGAGAATCAATAATTGTACAAAACAATTCCAAGATTGATGAAATAATTAAGAGCCATTCTCATTTAATTTCATCCAACGATGATTTAAATATTTATTTAAACTTTATAAAACACTCAACTTCATATGAACATTTTATAAAAAACCCAAGTGAAAGACATTCTGAGTTTCCTTATCCAACTACTATATTAGAATCAACTTCAACAAGGCGTGCAGAAATAATATCTGAAATTGAATCTATTGAAAATAATGTAAAGACTATTTTGAACGAACTAAAAAGTTAACGATGCCAGCAAAATATATAAAAGAAGTATTAGCAGATAAACAAAATATTTCAGAAGTAGAGATAATAAGTGAGTTTATGCTTAGCTTTTCTCTAAAATCATCATCAAAAAAATATACTATTTACACACCAATGAGTAGCGAATATCTTGTTAGTTCCGATGTCGTAACAAAAGCTATTGAAAAAGGTGCTAATTTGGTGATTTGCGAACCTTGGTGTCAAATAACTGGTGAAGGATACAAAACTGCTGAAAATGGTCAAAAAATTAGCATTTATCCTTTGAAAACTTTCATAAGAAAAATTATGAAGAATGAAGAACTTTGAAATTTATACTAAATGGATCTCTGATAATATAAATAGCGAAAATTTTCTTTTAGCCTTTGTTTTTGGTTCAGTAGCAAGAAATGTTGAAAACCCAAATGATTGTGATTTATTGTTAGTTACAAAGCTTGAAACAAACTCTGACTTATGGAAATTAATGAGGATGGAGAATGAAGTTCTAAAACAAAAGTTTTACACTAATTTTGAATTAGAATTATCAATCCAATTATTATCTGAAGAAGAATTTAGTGAAGATTTAAGTTTTATAAAATTGACTCTAAAATCACCCAAAATATTACTAATCAACAAATTGAACATAAAATAACTACCGCCAAACAGCGGTTTCGCAAGATTTGGGTTTTAGACTTAATTTAAAGTTGGTCTTGTATTTGGAAATTTTGTGTTTAACCGAAAAATAAATCTTAATTTAGTCCAAACCTCGCCAAGCGCCAGAACGTTGGCAGCAATGCAACCGCCAACCAAATCATTATCTAACATCTAAAGATTGTAATTTTGTCTAATCAGAATAAGAATTTCGACACAAAAGAAATAAGTTATTTTTTAGGACTTCTAAAAAATGCCAAAGATGAAGTTTCGATTAAAAGCTACATTTATATAAAAAACATTCTTAATACAATAGAATTTGCTATTCCATGTGTAATTTATCCGAAAGGCTCAAAGTTTGTTCGATGCAGAGTTAATGATGAACTCAATCCTTTTTTCAATAAAATAACTGATCTTTCTTATAGAACTGATGTTCAAAATATAAAAAAATTTGGAAGAGCAAACGAGCCAGGACAGTCAGTTTTCTATTGTTCAGATGATGATTCATTAAGTCTTTTTGAAACAAGCAAACTTCCAAAGCAAAATGATAATCAACCGCTAGAATATATTACCACTAGTTTATGGATTTCCACAGAAGAAATCTTAGTTGCTAGTGTTCTAACTAATGACAATATAAGAGGTAATCACAAAGCAATTGACGACTTAAGTAAAGATTTTGAATATATCGTAAAAACACAAGCTGATGAAAGTGCACAAGCTGTAAGTCAATTAATGCAATTTTTATCAAGAGAGTTTTCACAGGCTATGGCAGGGAATTCAAACCATTATAAAATCACATCTGCTTTTACAAATTATATTTTTGATTCCGTTAGAAATGCTGATGGTATACTTTATCCAAGTACAGTTGTAACTCACAAAGGTTTTAACTTTGCTTTGAAACCCGAAGTAGCAAACAAAAAATTAAAATTTTTAGTTGCAAACAGACGAAAAATGGAATATGCTGGCAATAAAAAATATGTTGAAACTGAGTTTATAGAATCTGAATTTCATCAAGGAAATGATAACATAATTCTTTGGTCAAAATAAATACACAGCTGCCAACACCCGTTTCTCCTAATCGCGGTTTTCTGGTTCCTTCATGATTTTCTTCACGAAAAATAATTATCTTGGCAGAAGGAATTTAGCTCGCTTTCTTCCGCGACTGGGCAAAGCGGCGAAACGTTGTGAGCAATGCTAAAATCCTAAAACGAAAAATTATCATAATAAATGGCAGAATTCTTAAATACTGACAAATTAAGAGAACAACTTATCAAAATAATTGAAACAGCTCAAGATGAAGTAGTTTTGATAAGCCCTTACATACAAACAAATACTTTATTGCTTGAGGAATTAGAAAAAGCTGACAATCGTGGAGTGGTTATTACGATTGTTTACAAAGAAGGTAAACTAAGCGATTTTGAGAGAAAGAAACTCATTAAGTTTAAAAATCTAAATCTCTTATCTCATCCGAATCTACATAGTAAATGTTATTTCAACGAAATTTACCTTATTATTACCAGTTTAAATCTTTATGATTATTCTCAGCGTAATAATCGAGAAATGGGAGTTCTTTTTCGTCGCACAGACGAAGAAAGAAATGGTTTGAGTGATTATAAAACTGGGCAAGATGACGACGGTTTTTTTCAAGATGCTATACTTGAAATGAAAAGTATAATTAATGGTTCTGAGGTAGAAAAAGAAGGTCAAAAAACAAAAGAAAAAGGATTCGAAATTCAGATTGCAAAAACTAATTATGACTTAATATTAGAGAAATGTAATTTGTATAATAAGTATTCAAAAAATAAAAAATTTGTCCCATTTCAATCTGGAGAGGATTGGTACCCCAAATGTGAAAATTTTTTGGATAAGGTAGATTTGGTTATTGAGGGAAGAAGATCTCTTATTTATTTAAACTTTGATGAAAAACGTTGCGAAGAGATATTTAATGTTTTGAATACAAAAAAAATAAAGGTGATTTTGAAGTAGTCTACTGTTTTAGAATGTATTGGACTTATCATAAATCAGCCATTTATCTTTATCCATTAAATCACCATGAATTGTGGGACATAGATAAAAGTGATGAATTCTACTCTAAATTTTTCCTTGGTTTAAATGAGGTTTTTAAAAAACTAAAACCATCGATTGAAAAGTCAAAAAAATAAACACTGCTCACAACAGCGGTTTCTCACAATATCTGGTTTTATTTTCCTTAGCCGGAAATTTACATATCTTTACAACAAAGCGGTAAATTGCCGCCACTGCGCAAAGCCGCGGATCGTTGGCAGTAATGTCTCAGAAATGTGCAAAATGACACGTGAATGAAAAAAGAAGAACCAATCAACCAAAAACAACATAAAGTATCACAAGTTTACTTAAAGCAATTTGGCTATAAAATCGATGATGAATATTGGCTTTCAGTTTACAAAATGGGAAACGAGAAAACCGAAAATGTTCTCATCAGAAACTTTACTACAGAAACTAATATTTTTGATTTGCCAATTGATGATTTCGAGATAAAAAGACATTTTGAAAATTTAAGCAGTGAGGTAGAAAGTTTTTATCGAACTGTAATTTCAAATCTTCATAATCAAAAGAGATTAACTCCTAAAGATAAAGACGTTTTAAATCATTTTGTTGCAAATCTTTTGTGCAGAACAAATCCTTTTAGAAGATTTATCAATGATTTACTAAATGATGATGAAACGAGAAACAAACTTATTAATGAAATAACTATGTTTTCAAATGACACAGAAGAAAATAAATTAGTTTTGGATCACTTCGGAAAAGATTTTCAATTAAATCTAGCGTTGGGAACATTAATGAATCATCTCTTAAATGTTTTTAGAAATTTTAAAAAAGTTATCATAAAGGATTGTGATGAAAAAGGTTGGATTACAACAGATAGTCCAATTCACTTAGATAACCAAGAAGTTTATGATTGGATTATTCCAGTAGAAACAGAAATTTATTTTCCATTATCAAAAGATTTTTGTCTTTTCATGTATCATCCTGAATCTGAAAAGAAAGATAATCCATTAAGACAACTTAAAGTTGATAAAATCAATGAAATTCCTTTTGAATTATTTGAAAAAATTAGCATGAAAATTGGTAGAGATTTCGACGAATATTTGATTTTTTGTAATCATTATGAGCCGACAAAAATGGGACTTAACGATGCTACTGCCAACAGCGATTTAGCATAATTTAATATATTACCTTTTCAAAAAACAAAAAACCTAACGACAAGATATCATCCAATTGTTAGGCTTTTATTTTGATTAATAATTTAAAACTACTTTTTATAGCCAAAGCTATATTTCTTTCTTACTAGTCACCTTATCTATTTTTCTGATTCATACATTTTTTCTTGAATTAAATTTAAAAAAGACTTAGAGTCATTTTTCTTTACTCCATTAATTTTAATACCAAAATGACTTCCCATGCAAATGGTATCTGTGATTTTACCATTATGAAAAATTATTTGCATACGCACATCTATCTCATTTTGTTTTTTTTCAGTTTTCAATTTTTCATATTCCTTTATGAATCTCTTGATGTACTCTCTATCTTCTATTTTTTTATATTTTACATCATCTCTAAACATTTCACTTCGAATAGATTTACAATTAAGTCTAAAAGGAAAAAGTTTATTCCCTTTGAAATAAAAAAAATCTAAATATTTCTCACTTTGATTATCTTTTTTAATGTCTGAGCAATTCAACATTAAAATGGAAAATATTGAAAATAAGAATAGTTTCATTTATGACTCATTTGTTATTTCTCAAATATAGCGACAAACTCATTTAAATCACTACGTAATTATACTGATTTGCATTACTTATAAAGTTTTTTAAAACAAAAAACCTAATACTCGATTGTTGTCTAGTATTAGGTTTTATTTTTCGAATTCAATAACTAACTACTCTTTTTTGATTTGTTTCAAATGTTGAGATTCTTCTAAAAGAAATGGAAAGTTTATTCTCTTTTATTCTTTACATACAAACCTTTTAAGTTTTTTGCCGTAAATATAAATGGCATTGCTCCGTCTTTTTTAACGTCCCAAATTCGTTTTATTTTTCCGCTTGATGATATTATTGCATAACCGTCATTTTGTCCTCGGTACTTTTTAGCATCAACTTCAAGATTAAAATAATAATCTTTGCCTTTTTTGATTTTTGTAAATGATGAATTAACTTTTAAATCATCGTTATCCATCACAATTATTCCTTTGATTTTATCATTCTTAATAAACAATATTTTGTCACCGTCATCTGAGGTTATAATTTTAGTAACGGAATAAACACCACTAAAATCTTGACAATATGAAGAGAAAGAAAGTGTAAAAAGAAATATTAAAAATATATTTTTCATAATCGTTTTTATTATTTTTTTGGAAGTTTATATAATACCATTGTTTGTCCGTTAGGTTTCTGTAGCACTCTTGCTTGTTCACCAGTCCTAGGGTTTTTACCAGTAAATGAATCAGCAGTTCTAACATGCCTAGGGTCTATTGCATCTGCTTTGTTATGAGCTGCATCATAATTTTTATAACCATCTGTTCCTGGTATTGCTGGTCCAGAAGGGGTTTGCGTTTCTTGAGCTCTTTTTCCTTCTTGATATCCTTCTAGAGTTTCGTGTAAAACACCTGTTCCTTCAGGAGTTCCTTCAAATTCATCAACTGCTTTAGCATAATCTGGATTAACAGTTTGGTTCGCAGTAGCAGTTCCGTCTCCATTGACAGTACTTCCATCAAAAGAACCTGAACTGGATAAATAATCGCCACTACCATCCATAATTTGAGGACCTAATGTTGAATTTAAATTAACTGTTACATTTTTATCTGTTGTAGCTGCTTTTAATTCTTTATCTGCTTTAGTTTTTGCTTCGCCTGTTGCAGTTACTTTTCCTTTATCATCCATTGTCAATTTTAAACTTGTGGACTTTTGTAATTGCGCTAATGTTTTATCTGCTCCTTGTCCTTTAATTATAACATCATTTGGAGCCATTCCATCAGGGTCAGTAAATCTCATCGGATTATCAAACGCATAGTTATATGGACTGTATCTTCTCATTTTCTCTGCTAACGGGTCAATATTACTCCAACCCGCTCTTGCTGGGTCGTAAAGTCTGCTTCCATAATCATACATCCCAAGCCCCAGTTCGTCTTGCAGCTCTTTTCCGTTATACTTATACTTATTATTACTAGGTACATAATCATTATACCCTGTGTGTTTTAACCCAAAAGGATAATAATTATTTTCTTCAATAATTTCAAGAACTTGCGTTACTGGATTTTTAGCATAGCTCAATCTTATGTTACCTAAATGATCTTTGTATTGGTACACATATTTTTTATATATGTCATCATAATACCCCTCTGCCGTAGGGAAAAACTGCAACATTGGTTGTGATGGCACATTCAGACTTGCCAACTGTTGACCAGAACGATTCGATTCTACCGGGGGATCTATTACAGGATCTGTACCATCAATAGGGGGATCTGTGTTTCCGGGATCATCCGGTACGTAGCCATCATTACTAATAACATAGCTATACTGGAAACCTGTTAGATACTCCGTATGAGTAATACTGCTGGCCTCTTTTACAGTTTTTTCCAGTTTTTGCCCCGTTGCGTTGTAAATATACTCAATTGACCCTGTTGTTCCAAATGCAATTTTCTTGGGTAAATTAAGCTGGTTGTAAAGTATCTCAGTGATGTTTTTGTTTTCGTCTTTGATCAAATTTCCATTTAGATCATAGGCATAATCATCTGCCGAATCATTAAATCCGTTACTATCATCTTTAAATCCTTGTAGTTGATTGCTAGTATCTGTCACTTTCATCAATCGATTGGAATTGGTCTCGTAGAAATACCCCAAAATATCCATATCACCTACATAAGGATTTGATGACACACCGGCCATATATTGTCGCTGTAGTTTGGTAATATTTCCGTTTTTATCATAATCCATACTTTCACCAAAATAATTTTTATTATCGGCTAAATCCGGAGTTTGATAAGTCGCCTCCGACAAACGATTCAATTGATCGTATCGATATCCGTAAAAACGCTTTCCCGGATCGGTTTTAGTTCTCCAAATGGTTTCGGCAATATTTCCGTTATAAAGTACTTTTGCATAGTTTGCATTTGCTTCTACTTTGTCATAATTAATCTTAAAGGCAAACAGATCTAACGGGTCGGTGTCTTGCTGCAGATTTTCCACCTTATTGATTCCGGTGAGCCACCCTCTGATGTTGTAGGTATACTGTACTTTCTGTAGAGGATTTGCGGCACTGTTCCCCACATCTTTTACACTCAATTGTCCCAAATCATCATAAGTATTGTTTGCCAAAACTTCAACGGTTCCGCCGTTGATTTGATGCGTATGGGTTAGTAAACGGTCCTGAGGCGAATAGGTGAATTCTTCTTTTATGTTGAGTTCTGTGTCTCCTGCCGTACGTTTGTGTTTGGTGACGGTATAGAGTGATTTTCCTGTAAAATCTAAACTACTGTTAGTATTAGTATAACCTCCCAGATGATTTTGGATTCGGGTACTTATGGCTCGGGCTTTACTGTCGTAAAAAGTGGTGGCGGTTTCTCCTAGTGTAGCTGATGCCGTAGTCAGAGCTCTTGTCCAGCTTCCGGTTACCAGACCTTTACTATTGTCTAAAACGGGTTGCGCTTCAATAGCAGTAGGTTTGGCAGGAGCATTGGGATAAGCATAGTCATCGTAATACGTTACGGTCAAGAGCTTAAAACCAGTTGGCGCAATAGTGTTACTGTAATATACCGAAATATTGTCTATGGTTCCTGAGGTCTGTTTGGTTTCAAACAAAACAGTAGCCGTATTTTGTTCGTCCTGCAATGTTTTTCTTATGCTCGATCCCAAAGGCTGACCGCTCCAGCCCGTATAAACAGGTCTGCTAAAGGCATCGTATTTGGTAATGAGCCAGCCTTCGGTGGTTTCGTCTTTAAAAGGCGAAAAAGCAGGTCCTGTTGCCACAGGGCGATCCAGTTTGTCATAGACAATATACTCCCATTGTTTTCCGGGCAATTTTTTCTCTACCAAACGATTGCGGTTGTCGTATTTGTACTGGTAACACAAACCGTTTAAAACCTCGTCACTAACTGCACCCGATACTTTTGGCGGCAGTACATAAGTCAAATTGCCATATACATCATAGACATAATAGGTATCGTGTCGGTTTCCTGACTCATAGGTTCTTTTTAAAATGACTTGTTCTTCTTTGTTTTTAAATTCAACGGTTGACCCCGAAGATTCACCTGGATTTGCAGTCGTATTCTCGTCGTAAGTTATCGTTTTGTACAACTCCTTAACAGGATAGGTTCCTAAGTCTGAAAGACTGATTTCGTATAAACCCTTACTGGCTTCCCAGGTTGCGATGGCTTTGTATGATTTTACAGCATCGGCAGAAATATTGGTTCCATAATCCAATTTAATTTCATGGTCGCTCCCTAACCCCCATGAAGTTCCCGGTGCGGCTTGTTTGACCACGCGATTCAAAGGGGAACGTTCAAACGACTTTTCAGAAAAAGGATTTGGAGTATTGTCGTATTTGCTGGTACCGTAAATTCCTTTTAAAGTAGTTATGACTGTAGTTGAGTCAATTCTGGGATAACTACTGCTCCCATTGGCAGCTGCATAAGGCAGATATTCTATGGCTTGTCGCCCAAAACGATCATATCCCATAGGGGTTATAATGTCTTTTCCGGCTGTTCCCTGACCAATGGCAATGGTTTGTATCGGACGGCCCAGTCCGTCAAAATAAGTCACATTCTGACTCATTTCGTCTTTGGTCAGCGTATTTAGTTTTGCGGCCTTAATCGGTTTTTTGGGAGCAAGCGTGTATACAAAGTTATCATCGCTGAGGGTCTGCGCTTTTACGCTCCAACTTGTCCATGACAACAATGCCAATATGAAGAAATATTTTTTCATATTAATACATTTTATGGTTTGAAAATTTATCATCCTTTATATTTTTTTTACAGACTAAATAGTAAAACAAAAAATTACAATTCGGATTGGTAATTTGAGTTCAATATTTATATGTGTAGCGATTAATCTGATTGTCTTTTTAATTAACCTTATACACCTATCATTAATAGCTGTTTGTGTTATTGTTCTTCTATAGCACCTTCATTACATTCTCCATTTCTATCGGCATAACCTTGTCCGTGTCTGTCAATCTCTTCGTCGGCTTGTCGATCTGCATCGGCCTGAGAGTATTGTGAACTGTATTTCTGTGCAGGAACACTATAAATCACTACTGTTCCATTCATCCCTGCAGGGCAATACGATCTTCTTATAGATCGTTGGGTATAAACATTATAAAACAAACATTGACCATTGGCATTAGCATTAGCTTTTCCTTCTGCGTTGAGTATTTCCAAAGCTGCACTATCCGCATGAGCCTGAGAGGTGTTTGATATTACTGTTCCTTCAGGTAAAGCATACCCTACATAGGTTCCAATTGCACCACTAACACAAGGGGCTTTCTGGAAAGAACCGCTTATAGCTCTACTTCTAAAAATACAATAGCCATTGACATTGGCATTGGCCCGACCTTCGTTTTGAAACCTGGTTCTTGCCTTATCGTCAACATCCGCCTGTGATGTATTATTTAACGTTACTGCTCCCAGAGGCAGACTATAATTAACAAAAGAACCTACTCCTCCAAACGAACAATCGCTTTTCTGAAAAGGCTGAGCTGCTATAGCCGCACTTTGAAATGCACAATCTCCATAAGCATTAGCATTCGCCCTACCTTCATCTTGAAACTTAGTCCACGCCTTTCCATCAACATCAGCCTGTGATGTATTAATTAACGTCACTGCTCCTACAGGTAAACTGTAATTTACATAAGAACCTAAGCCGCCAACTGTACAATTACTTTTTTGGAAAGCCTGAGGCGCTATAGCTGCACTCTGAAATGTACAATCGCCTTTAGCATTGGCATTGGCCCTACCTTCATCTTGAAACTTAGTCCACGCTTTACCATCAACATCAGCCTGTGATGCATTAATTAACGTTACTGCTCCTACAGGTAAACTGTAATTTACATAAGAACCCAAGCCGCCAACTGAACAATTATTTTTTTGGAAAGCCTGAGGCGCTATGGCTGCGCTCTGAAATGTACAGTCTCCTTTAGCATTCGCATTGGCCTTACCTTCGTCTTGAAACATAGTCCACGCTTTACCATCAACATCAGCCTGTGATGTATTAATTAACGTTACTGCTCCTACAGGTAAACTGTAATTTACATAAGAACCCAAGCCGCCAACTGTACAATTACTTTTTTGGAAAGCCTGAGGCGCTATGGCTGCGCTCTTAAATGTACAGTCTCCTTTAGCATTGGCATTGGCACGTCCTTCACTATTAAACTTCAATAATGCATTTGCATCAGCATCTTCCTGTGAAACAGTCGATGTTACAGCACCTGCAGCAAGACTATACAGAACATCTGATCCCACTCCTCCCAAACTGCAATTATCTTTTCTAAACGATCCACTTCTGGCCACACTTTTATAGAGGTAATCACTCGTTGAAGTATTATCGCTACAATCCGTCTGCTGCCCTTTATAATTGTAACAATATTTTTGTAGTATATTTAAATCCTGATCTTTTACAAATTTTAATCTGCCAAAGGAATCGTATTCATAGTATGAAGGAATTCCTTTTGGATCTGTTACACTGGTTACACCAACCAGTGGATTATAAGTGTAGGACGAAATAAAAGCATTTGGCAATGAACTTCTAACTGTCTTTAATTCCTCTCTTAATTTTTGTTCTGTACAATTATCTGACAAACAATTATCAATATCGGCATTAGAGAGTGTTTGCAAACTTGCTATTGTTCCGGACGGAATCAGGTTGTATGCCACATTTTCGATTTTGGCAATAGGCTGTGTTTTATTATATCCCCAAATAATCGATACCGGTATACCGCTCTCTAAAGTATATTGTAGAATATTTCCTTTGTCATCATACTGATCATAGGTCATCTTTTTATCTAAACTCAAATCGATAGAAGATGCTCCCTTATTTGCGTAAACAGATCTAGGCAACAATAAATTACCGGTTGCTGCGCTTTTGTCATAAACGATCTTTTGTTCGGATAGTTTAACCTCTTGTTTAAAAACTTGTGTATCCAAAACTTTTCCAATCATATTCTTAGCCATTAACTCATTTCTGAAGGGTTCTGATACCATTTCAGGATCTGAAGGATAAAAATATTTGATCTCAGTAGTCGCTTTAGTATCCGCTACCTCTTGTTTAGAAACTGTAGTGCTTTGTGAACTTAATTTTAAATGAGATGGATTATTGTATTTATATGTCGTTATGGTAGTTACGGGATTTGAACCCTTCACATCATATTGCGTATTTGATTCAGATTCCAGATAAAACCAGTACGAATTGGTCGTATACTTACTGATGTTCAAATGTTCAATATTTTTATAATTTGGACTAGTCAAATGATATAACGCATTGTATTTGATCTCAGTAGCCACTCCGGGTATTTTACGCGTGTATTGATCCTCGAGTTTATATTGGTTTTCAACTATGTTTAAATCATCTAAGTTTTTATTGAAAACCTTTTTTATATGCAGCAAACCATTTTTCCAGCTCAAATTAACCCAGGGAGCAGAGGTTAGATAACTGTCAAGACACAGATAAGGAGGAACATCCGCAGAGATATAGTACTGAAACTCTTCACCTCCATTTTCAAAATTTGGTCCTCCGTGGCTCACTGTTACATATTCATAAGTGGTAGAATTATTTCCCATTGATCGGTACAAAGGATAAATACTATTGGCATTAATATTTATAAATTTAGCCCATGTCTCAATATTCCAATAATTTGGAAGGCCTGTATTTTTATCACAAAATGCCCTCTGTTCACTAAAGCTTGTCAAGTTTATCGGAATCCCTTCTACTCCGGTTGAAGTAAAACGGCTTTCTTTTTTACCATAATAATAATGTTTAACATCGGCTTTGTTAGATGCCGTATCGAAACTGGTAATTTTTGCAATTCTTAATCCTGCTACAGGAATGTTGGCTTTAGATTCCACTCCGCCGCCTTTACAATAAGTGAAATTTACCTGCCCTGTGGTTTTAGCATCAGGAGAGAATGTAACAGATATTTTATAGGTATTGTTTTTAAGAAACGTATAGGGCAATTTTTTAGGTTTATTATGCTCATCAGCAGTAATCGGTAAAGAGCTAAGCTGTGGGTTAGTTAAATTTTCAACTTTAACAGTAAGCCATAATTCTCCCACCGGAAATGTACCCTCCGTGAATTCATAATCATTATAGAAAACTCTTGCCAGTATTTCGGTCTCATGATCTGCTTTACTTTCAAAAACAAATTCTCCTGTTTTTTGCTCCCGATCATAAAGCGGGTTATAAAACGGGATATTTTTTAGTTCAATTTCACAATCACTTATGACGGTTCCCCATACAGAATTAGCTTCGTATTCAAAATCATTGTAGCCTTTAGTAGGGTATACCACTCTTTTTAATATTCCCTTTTTAGCAAAGTCCACATAAGGGCGTTTATCTCCATATGATCTCCCCATAAGCGCATTTTTTACAAGATCAGTTTGTGGATAAAGATTTTTATGAATAACAGCATCGGGATAAGTGCCCGATTTACCGTTGTAGTATCCCCACAAGTCTCTCTGATCGGATAAGCGGGCAACCAGACCATTAGGATCATCATATTCAAAACCATACTTCTTTGAAGGATCTTTAAAAATACATTCTGTTAGAAAAATCCTTTTATCGACTGTAAAAAGATATTTAAAATCAGCTTTTTCAATTACATTTAGTTTTCCTGCATCAAAGACCTGAATTCCTTCTATTAAAAAATTCCCTATCAGGTTCGGATTCCCTTTTAATTGAAAAGACACGCTGCCATACTGAGATTCAGTACTACTGATGCTTTCTATTGTTTTCCCCATCACATTCAAATGGTTTTCACTACGATTTGATGAACCCTGAAAAGGGTGACTTAAACAATTTAACCCTTCACTTATCTTTATTCCGAATGACTCACTAATGTTGGAGATAAAACTATAATTAGAATCTTTATAGGTAAAGTTAACGACATCACCTTCGGGATGAATGATCTTAGTCAAATACCATCCTGTAGCAACAGTCTGCGGAGCTTCTACGTTTTCCCATGTACTATATTCTGTACTGGCAAATTGATACTCAACCCCGTCCTCTGTTGTTATCTTAAAACCGGATTTAATACTGGTTCCCAGTTTTTCAATCTTTAAATTATTCTGCGAAACTA
Source organism: Flavobacterium sp. WG21 (assembly GCF_000335775.1). Taxonomy (NCBI): domain Bacteria; kingdom Pseudomonadati; phylum Bacteroidota; class Flavobacteriia; order Flavobacteriales; family Flavobacteriaceae; genus Flavobacterium; species Flavobacterium sp. WG21. The sequence continues at coordinate 218,709 of NZ_AMYW01000005.1, read as the reverse complement.
ATACTGCTTTACCATTATTGTCAAAAACAAACTGTCCGGATTGTCCCTGAAAATTATAGGAGTACATATCAGGCTGTGTATCATCAAACTGGTTATTCTCTATGTAGGCAAAAAAGTTATCAGAACAATACATATCTTCAGAAATGGAAGCTGTTCGTTCATCGTCATCCTTCCCTCTCACTATTCGATTAATAATTCCTCCGGTATTCAGATTCCATCCCAGACCCACATTGGTCTCCATCTGGTCTACCTGTATACCGTTTGAATTATAATTCAAACTAATAGGAATTGCAATATTTTTAGTTTTGTAAGTGTATAGGGGTACACTTATGTTGGGAGTACCGGTAAAGGTTCCTACATCGGCCTGACCGTACCTACCCAATTCATAAGCGGTTGGTGAAGGTGGTATAATTTGTGGCGCAGACTGAGCGTTATTTTGTGCAAATATTTCGAATGAAAAGAGCAAAAAAAACAGACAGCTTTTTATTTTTAAATTGTACATCTTTTATTTTAACTTATTTTATTGATTTAATCACTTTTACAGATTCTGTTTTCACATCTGTTCTGACTTTGATAATATAGATTCCTTCTGAGTATCCGCTCAAATTAACCGGTACGGTTCTGCTATTAATATCGAACTCCTGTAAGGTACGTCCGGTGATGTCGATCAGAGTGGCAGTACCTTCTTTAAAATCATAGCCAATGATGATGTTGGTATAGCTTGAAGCAGGATTAGGAATAGCCTCAATACTGGATTTTACTTTTTCCACTTTGGTTTTGTCTTTGAGCTTTACTACCCAAAAATCATTACCTCCCATACTACCGTTTTTATCTCTTGAGGCAGCCGAATTTGAAGTTCCTGCCATCAGATACCCTCCGTCTCTGGTCTCGATTAACTTCCTGAGGATATCTTCGCCGGCACTGCCTACGGTTTTGTTCCAGATTTCTTCTCCTTTATCGTCAATTTTCATCGCGATGTAATCGTTGATGCCTTCTTTTTCTTTACTGACGGAGTTAAGTGCTTTGGCCACAATCCCTTCGCGAGGACGTCTGCTTTCGCTTTGCGCATAACCGCCTATGAGATAACTTTGGTCGTTGTTTTCTACCAGAGAAGTGAGGATGTCTGTTTTTCCGAAATCATAGGTTTTACTCCATACAACGCCTCCGTCTTTATCGAGTTTCAGTATCCAATAATCAGTTCCATTCCCTACAATACCGCCCATAGTGGTCAGAGCATTTTTACTGTTGGAATTTCCTCCGGCAATATAACCGCCATCGGCAGTCTGATGAATGACATAAGGCTGATCGTCTCCTTCGGCTCCATAAGTATTTTGCCATTGAATTTCACCGGTATCTGTTATTTTAAGTACCCAGTAATCTCCGACTCCTTTGTTGTTCTCAGTTTTGTCACCTGAAACAGGAGAATTAGAATAGCCTGCCAAAATATAGCCGTTATCTGAGGTTTGTTCCATGCTTCTCAGCACATCGGTATAGGCTCCTCCATAGGTCTTTTGCCATTCGACATCTCCTTGTTTGTCCAGTTTAACAATCCAGTAGTCCATGTTACCACGGCATTTCTCTAATTTATTAAACTGATCTGCTTTTGTGGTGGGTTTAGGCATTCCGTTTGTAGCAGCGAGTGCATTCCCGGAATAATCCGAACTTGAGGAGCCTCCTAACATATAGCCTCCGTCTCTAGTTTGAAAAGCACATAAGAGTTCGTCTTTTCCTTTACCGCCAATAGTTCTTTGCCATTGTTCGCTACCCGAAGCATCTAATTTGATGACCCAAAAATCAGTAAGGCCTTTGCATTTTTCATTCTTTTGAAAACCTCTCCCCGAATCTGAAGTTCCTGCCAAAATGAAGCCTCCGTCTTTTGTATTTTTAATACTCTGAAGCAAATCAAATCCGCTTCCGCCTATACTTTTTTGCCAGACCAGCTCTCCTTTTTCACTCATTTTCCAGATCCAATAATCCAGATCCCCATGATTGTCATCGTCTTTATTTCCGGTTTTATTAGACAAAGAGCTGCCTGCCAGAATAAAACCATAATCGGCTGTGGGCTGTGCGTCAAACAAATAATCGGCATGCTGCCCTCCATATGATTTTTCCCAAAGGATGTCCTGAGAATGCATAAAGAAGGGGAAGATCAAAAAAAGTAACAGGTAACGTTTTTTCATAAAATATGCTGGTTTAGTCTTTTCGAAAATTGTATTGCGGGGCCAAAACTAATACACTATCTATTACAATCTTTACGGCTTTCCACATTCCATTAATATTTATTCAAAAATTATCACAATAAAATAAACTATTACCAGCAAAATCAACAACTGGCAGCATAATGTACCAAATAGCTACATTTAGGTAACACTCGGTGATCTAACAAGAAAAATTTTACGTGTTAACTACTAAATTCTAAACAACAGGAAAATTTTATAGCGCTTTAAGGTCTTTTTATCCCACAAAAAAAGTGCAATGATCAAAAATCATTGCACTTTTTAAACCGTAACGCTCTACAGCACTACACTATCTCTTAAATTATTTACTGCTTGTTGAAATTTACATAAATTTACTCTTTATGATGCGGACAGCCGGAAGCCTCCCCGGAGGATCCCATTTTATAAGTTCCCGGGAATTGTTCTTCTATTAATCGTTTCTGATCAGGTGATACATCTTCCATTTTACGCAGTGTATTGACTTGTATGTGTGGCCAACTCGTAGTACCGCCATCATCTCCGAAATCAAACTCGAAAAATATGACCTGTTCGTATTGCAACTGAAGAATTTCTTTTTTGTTTTCGACAACAGTTTCAATCCACATTCTCATGTTCATTTCGACCGTAGGAACAAAACGATTGACAAACGGAACATTTAATATCCCTCCCTGTGCTCCGGTTTTATTTTTAGAGGACATCTCGATCACTACATGGTTTTTTACCACATCACTTTTAAGCGTATCACGAAGACGTAAATCAGGCCGTACCGAATAAGGATATAAATGATGGGCTAATATTCGCTGAGTATAGATTTTATTTTCACGTTCATCGTTTTTATCATCCAATGTCTCAAATACCCAAGGTGGTGGAGGTGCATCCAGATTTATAGGCTCATTGCTGGCATCTGCTCCTCCCATTGTTTGCGAAATAGCAAGATGTTTATAGTCCCAGGCCGCAAACCCTTCCGGGTACTGTGGAGCACCATTAATCAAATAACCTGATTTATTTGGCTTTAAATCTCCCAGCAATGTAATTGTACTTCCGTGCGGAATTACACCACTTCTCGAAATCGAATAATCGGGTATAAAATAAGGTCCGGTCTGCCCCGCTCCCGCTTTAAGTTCTTTTGAAGCGATAATCTCGTAATATTTTCTTCCGTTTAAGTTTTCCAGCGTTACATATTCTTTGTTTCCCTGATCGTCCTTGATTAAAAACAGGGTTTCATCCTGATAACCGCTTTTGTATAAATCTTTATTTGGATTGTTGGGTGATATGGCATGAATACCACGGTCTTCACTAATCGTTTTTTCTGTTGCCGCATAGTTAAAGACATCACTCAGCCACAAGTACATCCCGTTCTCCTCGTGAATTGGGGTGTATTGCAAAGCGTCCTGACCATTTACACGGTTTACACTTTTAATGCTTTGTTCGTACTTCACTGCTCCGCAAAATTGCTCGTTTGCACCGCCACGGTTTCGAACGCCACCCGGTACCAGATTAAAAGTAAGTTTTTCGATGTATTCTTCGCACTCAAAACTGTATTTTCCGGGAATGGTTCCTGCGTTGGTTCCCGGCGAAGGCATGATGGTGGTATGTATACCACTGCCGATGAGTTTTTTCTGGCTCTGATTGTCACTGTTATTATTGTAGCTCACCCAGGTACCTTCTAATACCTGTAAAATGCCATAATCTACATTTTTTACAATTTTTTGAAGGTCTTCTTCATAAAAAGGTCTGATCGGATCTTCAATTAGAACTTTTTGATATCCGGACATCAATTGATCCAATACACCATTCTCTTCCTGAAGTGCTTCGACTATGGCCTCATTTGCCTGTTGAGCGAAACCAGTGGTCAGCTGATTTAAATTCCCTTCTTCATCAGGGTTTTTACGTTTTAACATGATAAACTTTTTTTAGCGTTAATAACTTGTACAATCAAAGTAACCTAATTTATGGTGATTGCTTACCAGTATTAATACCCGTTTTATACTGCAAAAACAAAAAAACCTCCAAAATCAAATGACTTTGGAGGTTTCTATTTTTTATAGGAATAAGATCCTGCTATTCTTAGTTCATGATATCGTTGAACTCATGTAATGATTTCAATGTGCTTTCGTAGAATAAAATTGCAGCAATTAAATTTCCTTTATCTGAGTAAGGCATCATTTTTCTTTGAAACTCTACAGTAGTATCTAAAAATACTGTTGTTCCTTCTGCCTGACCGTCTAACACTTTTTTGTGCTCACTATCGTCCGGAATACCTAAGTCTGCCATAGTAACACCTGGTTTAGTAACCAAAGCGATATAAGGAAGTGTTTTTACTAAAACTTTAATACGCTCGATGTATAATTCCAAAAGCTCCCCTTTTTGCATACCGCTCAATTCTTTTTGATCATGGTATTTGCGGATAATTGCTGTTGTACTGATTATACTTCTTGGAGCATTTTTTGCCTGTGCTGAAATAGCTCCAGTTGCAAAAAAGAAAAAGAAACTTACTAGAATTATTTTACTTTTCATTTTACTAATGTAATTGGTTGTTTGAGGAACACAAAAGTATACAAATTAACTTAAGCCGCAACTTTAATGATTCCTTTTTTTTTAAAAAAATTAACATTTTATTTTATGTCAATCTATAAGACAATTCTGAGGTACTGGAGAGCACATTTCCGGAATTTAATGCTTGTTCGTTTTTTGATGGAAATGCCCATATTTCTCAGTAAATCTTTGCGTCTGCTTAGGATTTAATGACTCTAAAACGTCCCGGATACTTGATCCAGATGCTTTTTTTATTGCCATAATAGTCCATGAAATCTTCACAAACAAAAACCGCATGTGCAGTAGACCACGCCACAACTCCGCAATATTCGCTTCCGGATTGTCGTTTTAACTTTAATACTTGTTTGCCTTCTTTGAATCCTAAATATTTGTAAATGGTAGGTGTATATACGGAACCATCTTCTAAATCTTCTAATGCTTTATCAAAAGTATCGACCTTATCAATAATTTGTTTGTATTTTGCCATTACGGCATAGGTCAGTATCGCATAATCGGTAATTTTTTCACTTTCGGGATTGTCCTTAATATAGATAAAGCCGGCTGATACTTTAGCTTTACTGATTTCATCTTCTTGCAGATTGAATGACGCATTATTTTTTAAAGTGATTCTATGAGTGTTTTCACCTGTCTTTTCGTTTACAAAAAGATTGTCTAATCCGTAGACATTTAAAGAGGCTTTAATAAAGGCAATCGACGAACAATTGGTCCGTTCTCCCTGTTTAAAACTTTCGAATATTTTATCTGAGCTTAACTGTGAATAAGAATTTGAGTAGACAAATATTAAAAATAAAAATAGTGAAGTAACCGCTTTCATTGTCTTAGTATTTTATAATTAATCCCAATCCATTTTTGGGCATATATTGATTCTACAAATCTATAAAAATCAACGTAAAATTGTTTTTTACTTCTTAGTTTTTATCAAAAAATGTTGCGAATACTCTAAGTAAATCCTTTTGAAAGGGTTACGATTGCATTAACTTAAAACTTTTCTGTTTTCTGAAAAATGAAACAGACTTGTTTTTTGTTTCTGATGGCTTTAACTCTAAATTTATAACTTTCACCCCTTTTGTACTCTTATAAAAAACGACGCAATACCTTCTATCAACGTTCGATATCCGTTTCTTTTTTCAATTGCAACTACTTCTCTTTCTTTTTTATCAAAAATGATCCTGATCATCTTTCCGCAAACAAGTATAAACACCTGTTTTTAAACATGTTAAAACAAAAATAGTGTTTTTTAGCTAACTTTATACTATCTAAATCCAACTAATCCGTTGAATCGAACTCAACTCTAACCAACTATAATTATGGCAACAACAGTACCCCCTGACAAAAAAAGCAATTACGAAAAGTTGTTTGCATCCTGCATCATAAAAGAAGCCAGATATCCTGAAATTGATGCATTGGTCGCTAAAATAGTTTCAAACAAAAGCAGGTATCAATCTGTTGGTGATCCTTTAAATATTCCGTGGTACATGATTTCTATTATACATTGTATGGAAGGAAGTCTGAACTTTACTACTCATTTGCACAATGGCGACCCGCTTACTAAGCGTACGGTTAACGTTCCTGCAGGCCGTCCGAAAGCAGGAAATCCTCCTTTTACCTGGGAAGTGAGCGCAAATGATGCCTTGATTTACGACAAGTTAAATTCATGGACAGACTGGAGCATTGCCGGAATTCTATACCGACTTGAATTATTTAACGGATTGGGATATTACAAGCAGGGAATTAACTCACCTTATTTATGGAGTTATTCCAATCAGTACACTAAAGGCAAATATGTTCAGGACGGTAAATATGATCCCAATGCGGTCTCCAAACAATGTGGTGCCGCTGTTCTGTTTCGCCGTATGATGGAACAGCACCTAATTACACTGCCCAACACGCATATTGTAGAACAAATCATAGCGCAGGGAAACAAAACGATGTATTATTCCGGAAAGGTTACAAACGAAGCTGTCGAGCTTCAAAAACTTCTTAATAGTGCAGGAAGTGTTATTAGAATTGACGGGAAAGCAGGAGAAAGAACTTCAACCGAATATTTTAAATTTAGCAAAACTTATTTAAAAGGAGATCCAAGAAGAGTTTAACAGGCAAAGTAAATACAATCATGATTCCGAATGTTTTTTCAAAATATTGCTTTTTGATAAAGCTTTAATTTTTTAAACTAAGTTCTATCCTAAAAATGATTATCATAACCTGAAACTTGTTAATTTTATCTCAAAAAAACATATGAAAAACTACGTAACACTACTGCTTGCTGCAATTGCTCTATTTTTTACTTCCTGTAACGCTACAAAGGATACTACAAAAAATACTGCTCTTTTTGACACTACCTGGGAGCTGGAATATATTTCGGGTCCAAGAATTGCTTTTGAGGGTTTGTATCCCAACAAAAAACCTTTTATCAAGTTTGACCAGAATACCGGTCAGGTTTTTGGAAATGCGGGCTGTAATGGGTACAGTGCTCCTTATACTTTAAAGGGGAAAACGATCAGCTTTGGCGAACAGGGACCTACCACGATGATGTTTTGCGAAGGTGGCGGTGAGCAGACTTTTACTGAAATGATCCGAAAAATCTCCTCTTATTCTATTGATAAAGAAGGCAAACTAAACTTATTGCTTAACGATGTTCCGATGATGCGTTTTAAAAGAAAGTAGTTCAGTAACTTCTTGATTCATCCAAATCTTAATTAAAACAGCTACACTTTTATCGGATTTTAAAAAAAGGATTTTATTAAAGTCCTTTTTTTATACCTTCAAATTACGGCATAAAAAAACATCTGACATAACTATTTATATGTCAGATGTAGTCACAAATCAACCTTCAATTAAAATTTTTACTTTCCCGGATAGACAATATTATCGTTCTCTTGTACGGTATAGGAAAAGGTATCTGCTTCACAAAGCCTGAAATAACCAAAAGCAAAATTATTGGCATTTGTCGTGTTTACAATATTACCTCTTATATTTCCGGGAGGAATAGAAAAAGGACTTCCTCCATATATCTCTAAAATCAAACTCATATAGTTGTAAAAATTCTTAGAAATACCTCGATTTATAACCGAAAGACTTTTTCCCGGTTTCAAATCGGGATGTGAGAATCTTGGATATATTTCATTTCCATTAAACAATTCATCATCTAACAGCGTGTATGAAGGAAGACGAAAAACATCACTTTTATAATCTGTAAGATAAAAATTGGCCTGATCCGCCGGGTCTTTAAAATAAAATGATATCTCATACAGATCGTCTCCGGCTACATCGGGAACGCGTTTCTGTTCTATTCTATCAATAGGTGCTACTGAAATTAACTTTTCGGCAGCCGTAAAAGTTTGCCCTTCTGCTTCTACAGAAAGCACATAATCCATGTTGATAACAGGTACAAAATTAGTACATACATAAAGTCCCGGTCCTGTTTCATTAAAAGTAAAGACATCTCCTTTGCTATTGGTCACTTTTACTTTAGCTCCTGAGACTTTTGGAGTTTTATCGTTGTAATAAGGAGCTGTTTTACTCACCTTGATGACCTGCTCACTGCCGGACGTTCCTTTTTTCCAGATAATCTCGGCGTCTACTACGATTCTCGTTTCTCCGGTTTCTAAATCAAGTTTTACCACATCATCACAAGAGGAGAAAAACAGTACCAAAACAAAACCTAAAATAGCTATTGAATTCTTCTTTATCGTTTTTATATCAATCCTTTGCATATTCATTAAAATTTAAAATTATAAGAAACTCCCGGTACTACTCCAAAAATAGAAAGCCTTTTAGTCTCATTCATCCCTGTGTCTTCATTTGTTGCAAAAGTCATCGCAGCTGCATTTTTTCGGTTGTAAACATTATAAAGACTAAATACCCAGTAGCTCTGCCATCCTTTCTTTTTATCCGGCTTTGGCGTATAAGTTGCTGCCAGATCCAGATGGTGGAAAAGTGGCAATCTGTTTTCATTTCTTAAGGAGAAGTTTGGAACATTAATACCTCCAAACTCATAATACCCATTGGCATAGGTTACTGGCTGGCCTGACTGCAAACTGAAATTGGCATTAAAAGACCATTTTTTATTGTATTCATAATTCCCCACAACACTCAAATTGTGCAGTTTATCGTAGCCTGATAAGTACCATTTACCATTTGCAACTCCTGGTTCTTCCGGTGTTCTTCCAGGTGTTTTTTGTTCAGCTCTGGATAAGGTATAAGAAACCCAACCGGTTAATGCTCCCGTATTTTTTCGCAACATTAATTCCATACCATAAGATCTTGCTTTACCATTCAAAATCACCTGTTCTATATTGTTATTGGCCAAAATATCGGCTCCGTCTATATAATCAATACGGTTTTTGATTTTTTTGTAGAACAACTCTCCTTCGAAAGAGTATTCATTATCTTTAAAGTTCTGAAAATAACCTACCGCAAACTGATCCAAAAGCTGCGGTTTTGTAAAAGGACCGCTTGGTGTCCAAATCGTGGTTGGCAAAGGAAACTGCGTATTCGACAACATGTGAATGTACTGTGCCATTCGGTTGTAACTCGCTTTTACCGAAGTAGTCTCATTAAAAGCATACGATACTGCAGCACGCGGTTCGAAATTATCAAACTTACTGATGGTTGCTCCTTTTTTATAAGTGATACTCCCCGTTGGAGTTCCTTCTTCGTAAATTTTATACAACGGATTGTAAACTACTGCTTTCCCATCTTCATAGGTATTGATTTCTTCCCCTCCTAAACGGTAAAACATACTGTAACGAAGCCCGTATCGAAGGTTCAGTTTCTCTGTAAACTGATGCTCAAAGTCCAGATAAACAGAAGACTCAAAAGCATACTTTTTATCCAACTGTTTGTAATTAAACTGCGAAGTTGTATTGGTAGGCTTTACGGTTCCGGGATTAAAATCGTAATACTGCCCTTCTATTCCGTAATTCAATTTTAATTTTTCTGATACAGTCTGACTCCAGCCATATTTAAGCCCATAAGTCTGAATATTATTGTTCCATTTAAAACCTTCTCTATCCAGATCCAGATTAAACTTATAATCACTAAAATAAACGGACAAGTTGGTATTTAAATTCTCAGAAAACTTATGCTTCCAGCTTAAAATACCCATTGTATTTCCGTAAGTACTGTTAAAAAGATTATTCAGATTAAAAAGGTCGTTTCCAAAATACCCTGAAAAAGACAGTGTATTGTTGGCTCCTAAACGATAATTGAACTTCGCATTTAAATCATAAAACATCACGGAATTCTTACTATCAGCCAGTTTCATGAATAAATGGGCATACGAAGCACGTCCTGCAATGATAAAAGATCCTTTTTCTTTTTGAATAGGTCCCTGCACCAACAAGCGGCTTGAGATTAAACCGATACCTCCGTTAACTTTGTACTTTTCAAAATCCCCGGTTTGCTGTGTGATATCCAGAACAGAAGAAACTCGTCCTCCATATTTAGAAGGAATTCCTCCTTTGTATAAATCTAATCCATTCACAATATCAGGATTAAAAATCGAGAAAAAACCAAACATATGAGAATCAGCATAAACCGGACCGCCATCTACCAAAATCAGATTTTGATCGGCTGCACCACCACGAACATTAAAACCAGACGAAAGTTCTCCGGCGTTGGTCACTCCGGGTAATGTTAATATCGATTTTAATGGATCGGCTTCTCCCATGGCTACAGGAATTCGTTTGATCTCGGCCATCGAAAGTTTGTTTACACTCATTTGAGTATTTTTAACATCCACTGCCTTATTGGTGGTTACGACTACCTGCTCCAGCTCATGACTGTCGGAATCCATATAAAAATTGATTCTTGAATCGTCAGAAACTACAATTTGTTTTTCGTTGTTTTTCAAGCCCAAATAACTGATCAATACGGTGTAATTTCCTTTGTCCAGTGTTATCGAAAATTTCCCGTCTGCATCTGTTGTAGCACCGGTAGAAAGTTCTTTTATGAAAATATTTGCTCCAATAACCGGCTGCTTGTTCTCGTCGAAAACCTGACCGCTCAGCTTATTTTTTTTTTAGGTGCCTTGGTTACTTTTTGCTTTACAAAAATATTATTGCCAACGATAGAAAACTGAACCGCTGCACTTTTATTAAGTTCATTAACCAATTCTTTTACGCTAATATTTTTATAAGTCTTTGTTTCGGTAAAATACTTTTGATTGGTATTGATTTGGTCTGTATGTGCAAATTTGAAATCACTCTGGCTTTCAATTTGCTTAAAGAATTCTTTTAGTGTTACTGATTTATCAACAGTTATGGTTACGTTTTGAGAAAACACTCCCCAGCTGAATAAAAAAAAGCACGCTGAAATTATATGCTTCATGAAATTTTGTATTTTTGATATTATTAAATGTGATAGTTTCCTGCTATCCTGATCATGAGGAGGATGTTTAGTTTCGCGGCTAGTGCATCCTTTTTTCTTTTCTATTGAAAAGTAATTACTTTTAATTCTTCATTTATTTCAAAGTTTAGGTTATACATTTTAGATATTAATTGAATTGTTCTTTTAAAATCCTCTTTTTTATTAATTCGTATGGTAATACGATGGTCATAATATTCCTTTGGGAATTTCAATGTATAACAAAAACATGCTGAAATGATATGTTTCATAAAATTTTATATTTTTGAACATTATTAAACTGGATAATTCTTATTATCCTGACCATGAGAAGGATGTTTAGTTTCGCGGCTAGTGCATCCTTTTTCTTTTCTATTGAAAAGTAACTTCTTTCAATTTTTCATTTATTTCAAAATTTAGGTTATACATTTCGGATATTAACTGGATAATTATTTGTAAATCTTCTTTTTTATTGATTCTCAAGGTAATGTGCTGATCGTAATATTCCTTTGGAAATTTCACCGTGTAACCATAGTTTGTTTTAATGTAGGCAGCAAGAACGGTTAACTTTTCATTTTCAAAATCGGTAAATCTTTCAAATTCAGATACCTCAACCGTATTATTGGCATAGGTAAATTTTTCACCGGGTACGAGTATCCATTTTTGAGTCTGGTCTTTTACGCTCATCTCAACGCTTCCTTCAAAAAGCTCGACTGAGACTTCCTTTTGAGTGTATCCTTTTACTAAGAAAGAAGTTCCTAAAACAGTGGTTGTCGTTTCATTGCAAAAAACCTGAAAAGGATGTTTTTTGTCTTTTGTTACCTGAAAGTGAGCTTCTCCCTTAATTTCAATTTTACGATTAGTCTTAAAATTATCGGCATACTCGATTCTGGAATCAGGACTTAACTCCACTTTGGAACTATCCGGTAAAAAAATCGTTTTTACAATTGAAGTCGTATTTTCAATTACGTTTGAAGTCAATTTAATTTCCTGCTGGTGCTGCTCTTCATTAATGAAAAGTCCCGTTCCGATAAACGCAAAAAGTAAAACGGCTGCCGCTGCCGCATAATGCCATGCTTTAAATTTTTGTTTTTTTGGAGGAAAAGCTTTGGATTGAAATGCTTCCCACGAAGCCTCTTTTTCTTCATCAGAATGCGAAATGGGAACATTATCCCAAATCTTCTTTAATTCTTCTTCTACTTTTTTATCATTCATATCTTTGGGGCGTTAAAGTTTCTGACAATAAAATCCTTGCTTATTAAAAACACCGTACACCATATCCTTAATCTCTCTGTTGGTTTCGATTGTCAGAACATGATTTTTGTCTTCTACATCAAAATTCATGATACAATCAGAAATAACAAATTGAAGCAGCGCTACAACAAATTTTGCTTCTTCCTTTGTGGTAACGTCCGTTTTATAAGTTTCAATATTCATTTTATGTTCTCATTTTTATAGATAACAAACGAGAACAAAAAAGTTCCTAATGGTTTTCGACTTTTTTTCGAATAAATTTACTGGCGAGATAAATATGATTGGCTATGGTCTTTTCAGAAAGATCCGTTAAAGCTGCAATCTCCTTATAACTAAGGTTTTCCAGTTTATGTAAAGTATAAATTTTTTGCTGTTGCTCAGGAAGCTCATTTATTAAATTATTTAATATTTCCTGTCTTTCTTCAAAAATTTCATGATCGTTATCCACATTTTCCATCACAACATGCGAAGGCTCGAGTTGTACTATTTTATTTTCTCTGTTGAGATGATTAAGGATAATGTTTTTGCAGATCACAAACAATTGCTTGTCGAATAAAACATCTTCATGAAGTAATTCTCTTTTATTGTATACTCGTAAAAAAGTCTCCTGAACAAAATCCTGTGGGGTAAGTACTGTAAAATTAAAGCGTTTGGCAATGTTTATAAGTTTATCGTAGTAATTAAGGTATGCTTGCCTGAAAGCGGCCTCATTACCCTTTTTTAAACTTAAAATAAACTTCCTGTTATCCATAACGCAAATATGATAATTAGTCTAAACTCGATGTCTAAAATAATATTGTGGTATTAAGCGAATCACTTAAGACTTATTTAATCTTTTTCTTAAGCAATATTAAGATACAAAGAACAGCAATTTTCTTGTAAAAGTTTTTAACAGAAAAAGAAATTAATCCTAAAGAAATGCTAATTTACGATCTTATATTTTAATCTTATTTTTCTTATAATTAAATTCCAACAGAAGCCAAGCCTTGTAAAATCAAGACTTTACTATCCTGATACGAATATTGTTTTTTCTCAAAATTTCATTTTTAACAAACGTGACGTTTACACTTGTTAAAAATAAAAAAGCAGCGACAAAACATTTTGTCGCTGCTTTTAGTGTATCTCCACTATCAAACAAAAGTAGTATCTGTTATTTGATTAAAAGTGCTTCGAGTATTTTAGAATAGATTTCTGTGTTTTGATAGACTCCCATAAAATTGGCAGCTCCGGGTCCGTAGGCAAAAACCGGGACAGGCACCGCTGTGTGATCGTTTGTACTAAAACTTCCCTGTACATATCCTTTTTCGATGCTGCCATCAATTAAGGAAAGTCCTCCGGTTTCGTGATCTGCCGTTACGATTAAAAGTGTTTCCTGATTCTGATCGACAAATTCCATGGCTTGTCCTACCAGTTTATCAAAATCAAGCATTTCACGGACCACGTATTCCAGGTCATTTTTATGTCCGCCATAATCAATTTGCGCACCTTCGGCCATTACAAAAAATGGATTTTTTGTTTTTGAAAAAACCGTCGTTGTCTTTGCCAAAGATTTCGCTAAAAAGTCTCCTCTTCCCTCTTTCATCGAAACCACCGAAGCATCATCTACCACTACAAAACGTGAATTTTTAATGGTGTCCAGACTTTTAAACTGATCTGAAAAAGTATAACCTTTCTCGGTTATTATTTTAGACAGATCTCTACCGTCTTTTCTGTTATTAAATTCTTTTGTGCCTCCTCCAATCAAAATATCAGACGGATTAGCAAGAAAATCTGCAGCAATTGGTTCGCTTAAAGTTCTTTCAGATTGATGCGCGTAAAAAGCTGCCGGAGTGGCATCTGTAATATTTCCAGCCGAAATAATAGCCGTTTTGTACTTTTTCTTTGCCAGTTGCTGGGTGATTAATTCTAACCCTTTTCCATTTTCATCGACACTGATAAATCGGTTATTGGTTTTATGACCTGTTACCATTGCCGTAGCTCCTGCGGCCGAATCGGTGATATAACTGTCTGACGATTTAGTGATCGACAATCCCTGAGTCGGAATATTAAAAAGGTTCAATTGTCCTTTATTGGCTGTATAACCGGCGTAAATCTGAGTAAGCCCCATTCCGTCGCCAATAAGCAGAATTACATTTTTCGGACGGCTGTTTTTAGAAAATAAAGCTGCATTCTTAGGTTTATAGGCCTGATAAAATGATGTATTCTGGTAAAAAGTACTTTTTATCTTCTGAATGAACTGTGTCAATGCCGGTACATTATCAGTACCAATATAATCGACTTTTAAATTCATTAGAGTCATCCAGGTATTCACATTATCGGATGTCGACCAGAACCTGATTTTTTTATTCTGAGCATGAACTTTTTTAATGACCGACTGTACTTTTTCTAAATCAGCTTGTGTCATTACTCCTTTTCCGTTCCAAACGGTAAGTTCTTTTAAATCTTCGCTAATCATTTCGATACGTGACAATTGCTCCGAAGAATACGTTTCATTTCTTCTTCCGTCAAAATAGATAAACTCAGGATATTGATTCCAGTTTGATGGTTCAGGTCTGTTTCCTGAAATAACTACTTTTAGATTTTTGTTTGAAATCAAATCCGGATACGTTTTTAGCTGTTGCACGATACCTTTAAGTGTGGCATCAGCTTCTGATTTTATATCAATCATTAAAATTAAAGGCTTATTCTCAGGGTAAACTTTACCTTCTAAGTTTTTTATCTTCTTCGACAAAGGATCTAAATAAAGACTTCGCAGTGTATTGTACGTTTTGATTCCCTCTGAAGTATGTGCTACCAAAAGCTCATTATTCCTCAGAAAAACATCTGCTTCGATAACGCCGGCTTCATTGGAATAGGCTTCATAAAAAGGCAATTTACCTGCATAATCATTGTGTGAATGAATATTAGCAGAACTGTATTCCTGTGCCTGCGCCAACAGAAAAAAATGAAGGCAAAAAAGTATAATTATTTTTTTCATTACAAATAAAATTAATTCAATTCTAAAATGGTCTTCAATAATTAGAAGATTAGCCAAAATATCTAGACTGCTTGCTTTTTTTCTTTACAACTGCAAGCTCCACAACTAAGCCTGCAGCGTAAAAAAAACAAAACAAACAAAATGAAACTATTACTTACCAGCCTTTGTTCTGGAAAAGGGCTCCTTTGCTCACCGCAATCTCATCCGGCGGTATTGGCCATACATGGTGAATAGCAGGATTAAAATTACGGGCAGGATAAATCACTGTTCCGTTGTAATGGTGTAAAGGTTTTGCATAAGTCGCCTGAGCATCACCCCAGCGTACTAAATCGAAATGGCGGTCTGTCCATTCTCCCGCCAGCTCACAACGTCTTTCTCTTTTCAGATCCGTTAGTGTGGCTCCTCCAATACTTGTTAAACCGGCACGATTGCGAATCATGTTTATTTCGGCATCGGCACTTAGTCCTTTCATTAATTTTGCTTCAGCCAGCATCAGGATTACATCCGCATAACGTAAAAGAGGTACATTTAAAGCGGTAGAAGGCTTGTCTCCGTTTGCATTTACATAACGAATATCAATTCCGCCCGAAGTAGTTTTTGGATAACCGAATGGCTCCATGTATTTTTTAAACTGATAACCGGTTCTGTTACTTGAACTGACAATATATTTTCCTTCATTAAAAGTGACTAATTCACCGAAGTACATAAACTTGTCTCCTTTTTGAAGAATTGTAGCACTTCGTCTTTTATCAGCAGGATCATAAGTATCGAACAATTCTTTAGTAGGATAAAAATTCCCCCAGCCGTTGTAAACTCCCCAGCCTTTATCTTCCAGACATACTCCAGGGAAAATAGATCCTAAGCTTGTATTTTCGGCACTCGAGGTTACAGACCAAATGTACTCTGACGACCAGTTGTTTTTAATTTTAAAAACATCTTCGAAATTATCCAGTAATTTGTGTTTTCCACTGCTGACAATCATATTGGCATATTTGATCGCATTGTCCCAGTCTTTTGCATACAAATAGGTACGCACCAAGTATCCCCATGCTGCAGTTTTATGTGCACGTCCGTAATTGTCTGAACTAAGTTCATTGAAATAAGGCAATAAATCGGCAGCTTTAATGAGATCAGCAGCGATATAGGCATAGTTTTCCGCTACGTTTTTAGCACGCGGCACATATACATTGGTTGGATTTTCTCTGTCCTGAATTGGAATCCCGGCACGGTCATCTCCATAGTGATAGGCCAATTCCAGATGCATTACAGCATGATTGAAGTACGCTTCTCCCAACATCATGTTTTTTGTTTTATCGTCTAAAGAGATTTTCGGGATATTGCGAATCACATCATTACAGCGTTTCATCACTTCATAGTGAAGTCTCCAAATGTCTTTGGTATCTGATTCAGCTCCGTCTACAATAAAATTTTTGATTCGTTCCGCATTTTGTCTTGGTTTCGTTCCGATATCATCACTTGCATTGTTCAGCCAGAAAAATCCACGACCGTACATGTTATCATCCGAATAGAGTGCATAAATCGCGTTCACCCCCGCTTTTGCGTCAGCAGGTGTTTTCCAGAAATTACCACTTGAAGGTGCTCCCTGAGGTACTAAATCAAGTTCATTTTCGCAAGCCGACATGCTCATTAAAAGCACCAGACTCCATAATAAAAGACTTAAATTTTTCATTTTACTTGTGTTATATTTTTTTAAAAAGTTGCGTTGACACCTGTCATATAAATACGGGACAGAGGATATTTTCCTAAGTCCAAACCAAAATTCTTAAGTCCCACTTCCGGATCCATTCCTGAATACTTGGTGATGGTAAAAAGGTTTTGCCCAGAGATAAAAAATCTAAGTTTCGCTTTTCCGTGCAACCATTGTTCTTTTACTGTATATCCAATCGAAACGTTTCTTAATCTCAAGAAAGAAGCATCTTCAATATAAAAATCAGAGATTCTTCCGAAATTATTATTGTTGTCTGTTGACGAAAGAATTGGAATATTGGTATTGGTATTCGTTGGCGACCATGCATTTTTAGAATCGGCTAGTAAATTATAACCCGGGAAAGAAGCATTCACACCTGTATATTTTACGGCATTAAAAACTTTGTTTCCTGCTGTTCCGCTAAGGAAGATGTTCATATCAAATCCTTTGTATCTGAAATTCGTGTTTAAACTGAAGGTCGTTTTCGGAAAAGGACTTCCAAGCACTACTCTGTCACTGTTATTGATTACACCATCGCCATTTACATCTTTAAATTTAATGTCTCCGGCAACTGCATTGGGCTGATATACTACTCCTTTATCATTTACATAGGCTTTTGCTTCGGCATTACTTTGAAACAATCCGTCTGTAGAGTACCCGTAAAATGCTCCAACAGGACTTCCTACCTGATAAATATTAGCCAAAGGCAAACTACGAACACGGCTAAGATTTAAAGGCTCTAAGGAAGTTAAATCGTCTTTGATCGAAACAATTTTATTGCTTAAAAAAGCTGCGTTTGCTGTTACATCAAATTTGAATTCACCACGCGTTTTCTGGTAGGTTAAACTTGCTTCAATTCCTTTATTTTCAACATTACCCGAATTTACGATTCTTCCTAACGGAGTTCCTGAAACTCCCGGAAGCTGATCGCGAACTAACATGTCTTTATTGGTTTTAATGTAAGCATCTACAGATCCTGATAAAGCATTGTTAAACATAGTAAAATCCAATCCTACGTTGCTTTGTTCTGAACTTTCCCATCTTAAATTAGGATTCGACAATTCGCTCTCAGAATAACCGTAAGAGATTACCGGACTGTTTCCAATTAAAGCTTGTGTCTGCGTTAAAGGCACACTAAACTGGTAAGGTCCAAGATTTCCTAAGTTTCCAATCTGTCCCCAGCTTGCACGTAATTTTAAGTTGCTTACTAACGGGTCTATGCTTTTCATGAATCCTTCTTCAGAAATCAACCATCCGGCAGAAACAGAAGGATATACTTTCCAGCGGTTGTCTGAAGTTAGTTTTGAAGTACCGTCACGGCGTATAATTCCTGAAATCAAGTACTTTTGATTAAAGTCATAATTCAGCCTTCCTACATAAGAAGAAATGATTTCTTCGGACATTCCTGCTTCTACCTGCTGAACTAACTTAGCATTTAATAAATAACGCTGTGATGGATCTTCATTATCAAAGCCTGTTCCCTGCACGGTATAAAAATCTCTTTTGGTTTGCTGATAGGTATATCCGGCAAGTGCTTTAAAATTGTGCTTTCCTAGTGATTTTTCGTAAGAAAGCGTCTGCTCGCTTAATAAGTCAGTTGTGGTAGCAGAAGATTTTGTCAATCGGTTAAAATCAAATATTTTACCCGGCTCTGTTATTTTTACCGCAAAATCGGTTGCGTTGTTCTGAATTCTGGTATACCCCCAGTTCGATTTAAATTTTAAACCTGATACGATTTCCCATTCTGCATAAGGATTAATCAAAACAGTCGAAATCGGATTGCGGTTGTCCAGTCTTTTTAAATAGGCCACCGGATTGATTACGTCTCCATAAGAACCAATATATTTTTCAGGAACACCTCCAAACTTTCCTGAACCGTCTTCTCTATAGATCGTGGCATTTGGCGGATAAAAAATCGCTGCTAAAATGGCTCCTGTGTAACCACTTGTTGTATTGGCTGCCTGACCATCTGTTAAAGAGTACGACAGATTTTCGCCCACTGTAAAATTAGGTGCCAGTTTAAAAGAAGAATTGGCTCTGGCCGTATAACGGGTTCCGTAGGTATTTAGCAATATTCCTTCGTTTTTGCGGTAACTTCCGGAAATAAAGAAATTAGATTTCTCGGTTTTACCATTTACCGAAATAGACAAATCCTGAATTTCGCCGGTACGGAAAATTTCATCCATCCAATTGGTCTTTGTGGTTCTGGCTGTTGGTTCAAATGCCGGATCAAAAGCCGGAATTCTCGGCATACCTGCATTGTCTCTGGCGGTGTTCATCGCATCGGCATATTCAGCTGCATTTAAAACGTCTAACTTTTTAGCTACGTTTTGAAAACCTCCCTGATAATTTACATTGATATTAATGCGTTCCGAAACTCCTTTTTTAGAGGTAATTAGAATAACTCCTCCTGAAGCTCTTGCTCCATAAATTGCTGCGGAAGCCGCATCTTTTAAAACGCTTATCGAAGCAATATCGTTTGGATTCAAGGTATTTAAAGAACCGCTGTAGATAATTCCGTCTAAAACAATCAGTGGTGTTTCGGCGTTCAAAGATCCGATACCTCTGATATTGATTGTAGGCTCGGCAGTTGGATCACCTCCATTATTAATTACGGTAACACCTGCCACTGTTCCTTGTAATAATTCTGCGGCACTATTATAGGTTCTGCTTGATGTTTCTTTCATCGAAACGGTTCCTACTGATCCTAAAACTTCATTCTTTTTTACACTTCCGTATCCCATTACAACCACTTCCTGCAGTTGTTTCATATCGGCTGCCAACTTTACACTTATGTTTTTATCCGATTGTGTCACTTTTACTTCCTGCGTCACATAACCTACATAAGAAAAAACAAGTACTGCCGCAGACGAATTGATTTCGATTTTAAATGTTCCGTCAAAATCTGTTGTAGCTGCTGCATCCGAATCTTTGTCTTTGATTCCAACACCCGGTAATGGCATTCCGTCATCACCGCCAAAAACAGTTCCCGAAATGCTTATTTTACCCTGACCGACATCTGAAACTTTTATGCTTTTTTTAATCACAATATTGTTGCTGACCATTTCATATCTCAGCAAGAGATTGCTGCATATTTTATCCAAGGCTTGTTCCAGAGGCACATTATTCAATTTTAAACTAATCTTTTGATTGGTATTGACCTGATTGGTTTCGTACATAAAATGCACGTCGATTTGTTTTTCAATCTTCTGAAAAACACTCTTTATACTTTCATTTTCTACTTTTAAAGTCACTCTTTTACCGATATCAAAACGGGCCGCTTTTACGGTTAATCCGATAAAAAATAGAGCCACGAAAAGCAGTGCCTTCGTTAGTACCGATTTTTTAATGCTCTGAGCCTTTACGACATACCGCATTTGCTTTTTATTCATGATTGTGTTTTTTTTAATTGTTTTTGATTGTGGAACGGTTTTCTACGTAGATTTTTTAATTTGATTTTTAATGGAATTGTATTTCAGCTGATCGAAACAAGAATTGGAGATCTTAAAAATTCTCTCAACTCCGCTAACCCGCATTGCGCTATGCGAACTATTTTTCTCTCCGCTGTATTTTCTAAAATTTAACGGATGACATAAGTCCCCGATTCTATTTTGTACTCTGCATTGATAATATTGCACACCAAAGCAACGACCTGTCCTGCCGGAAGTTCTTTGAAATAAGCACTAATTTTTAAGTTGTTTAAATTTTTGTTTGCAATCTGAACGGTTACGTTATAATTTCGATTGATCGTTGCAATGACTTCCGGTAAGGGGGCATCTTCAAAAACAATAATATGCTTTCGCCATAGTGAGATTGAATTCATTGGGATATCCTTAAACGCCTGAAGTTTGTTACTGTGTGATTTAAAAACCACTTTTTGCCCCGGGGTTACATATACATTTTCTTCGGTCACGGTTGATTTAACATTCACTCTTCCCGTCAGCACCGAAACTTCCTGAGTAGTCTGATCCGGATAAGCCTGCACGTTAAAACTCGTTCCCAGTACTTTGGTGTCCATTTTATCGGTATGAATGATAAAGGGATGCTTTTTATCTTTGGCTACATCAAAAAAGGCTTCTCCGGTTAAATAGATTTCTCTGGTATCCCCTTTAAAAGTAACCGGATATTTTACATGACTTCCGGCATTAAGCCATATCTGAGTTCCGTCACTTAAAACTATTTTAGCGTGTTCTCCCGCTCTTGTTGCATATTGTCTGGTAATGGTTTTTAGCGAGGATAAATAAAGGAAACAGGACAAGCTAACTGCAAATAACAAAGAAGCTGCTACCGCCCAATTTCTATTTGGAAGAGAAATAACCTTATTCGTTTTTTTTATATTTTGAATTTCCTTTTTTAACTTCGATTGGTCTGATGTGATAAGTGCTATCGTGTCGAATATTTCTTCAGGATGATCGTACCAGTTATTCCATAATTCTTCCCCATTTAAAGAGGGCTTCCCTTCTAAAAAAAGTTTTATATCTTGATGTAATTTTTCAGGCATTATAATTTGTTTATCTCTTTAATAGTATGTCTTAGAAATAGTAATTTCAGGTAGGCGCTTAAGGTTACGCTTTTGTTAAGAAAAAATGCATAACCTTAATTTAGCGATCTGCTATTAGTTAAATTCGCCCAGGTAGTTTCGCATAAACTTTAATGCGTAGGCAATGTGATACTTTACCGTTTCGTGCGAAACATTAAGTTCTTCGGCTATTTCTTTGTTGGTGTAATGTTTGATTCTGCTGAGAATAAAAACTTCTTTGGATTTTTTAGGAAGCAATAACGCAGCCTTATCAACGGCTTCCTGTAGTTCTTCATAATAAATAGAATCTTCGGTAGTGTTTCTGCCGTCGCAATCATTGGTGTTTCTGTCTATAACCTCTCTAACATATTGATCGGTGATAGTATGCATTTTTATATAATCTAAAGTAGTATACCGAACAGAGGTGTAGATATAAGCTGAAAATTTCTTTTGAATAACCAAACTCTTTCGTCTTTCCCAAATCGTTGTAAAAACTTCCTGAACAATCTCTTCGGAAACCGGAACCGACTTCATCCTCACATAAACAAACCGAACCAATTCATCCCGATATCGGAAATACAATTCATCAAACGCTTTATCTTTTCCTTGTCTCAATAACTCAACAAGCTCCTCATCAGTAAACTTCTTATACATGAGACACCGTTTTTGAATGATTTGGCGAATGAAGTGTTCGAAATAAGACTTTCGATCCAATCTTTATACAGCGATGTATTCTGATTTTAAAAAATGACATATACTACAATTGTGTTGTTTATAATATGTCTTCAAAATTAAAGCTGAGGGTAGGTCTGGAAGGTTACGTTTACATTAATAAACTAACCTGATTATAAAACATTATATTAACATCTGATGCTTTATGTTACGTCAATATTGATAGGAGATCTTGTTAGGTATCAGCTTTGTAAAGTGTCACTTGTTAAAGCAAATGATACTGCAAGCAATTGTGAATTTGATACAATGTTTTTTTTAGTGTAGAAATTTTTCTTCCTATTTTGACAATAATGTGTCAACAGAACACCTGGGTTGTACTATACCTCCTACAACTATCATATTTCTACCGTAAAATCGTTCAAAACACCAATAAACATAAGGATGTGGCTCATTTTTCTGCTCCCTGTGATTTATCTCACTTATAATTAGTGTTTCCGACACTAAAAGGATATTTCATGACAATAAAAACCGTCCTCATGACATATTTTTCAGTTTCGGTGCCTAAGATTCTTAGTTTTAACCTGTTTTAGAAGAGAAAAACAGGTAGAAACACCTGTTTTTGAGAGTTTTATATTTTATACCTTAGTTTAAATATAAAAATTGTCCTTTTATTTCTTAGTCAAAAACACAAGTAATATCAAAAACAAATATAAACACTAACCTATTAACACTAAACACTATGGAAGAATTCATTGGAGTTGTAAAACTTTTTGCGGGAAATTTTGCCCCAAGAGGCTGGGCCTTTTGTAACGGACAAATATTGTCAATTGCACAAAATACGGCATTATTCTCAATCCTTGGTACAACCTATGGAGGAAATGGTCAGACTACTTTCGCTTTACCAAATCTACAAGGTGCAACAGCTATTGGACAAGGAACTTCACCTGGAGGAACTTACGTTCTTGGACAAGCTGCAGGTACACCAAACGTTTCAATTTTAACAAGCAACCTTCCTGCTCACGTTCACGCAGGACCAGGTAAAATTTCTGTGAGTGCAACAAATGCATCAGATTCAACACCGGTAGCCGGAGCATCGATAGCGATACCGGGCGCTCTTGTATCGAGAGTTTTCACCCCTACATTAGGCTTTGCAACAGCAACTCCAAGTGTCGATTTATTAAGCAATGTAACCACTGGTGCCACAGGTAGCAATCTGCCTATCTCAGTAATGCAGCCTTATGTAGCATTATCTTATATCATTTGCCTAGAAGGAATTTTCCCTTCCAGAAATTAAACTATTTAAGAGCATTTTTTACATTATAAGACCATTTGGGTATATCGCTGAAGTCGTATAAAAACTGAATTTCAGAATACTCTGTAAGATTGTACATAGAAACAAGACAAAAAGGGTTTGTAATATAAGACTCCGCAGTTTTTAATTCGATGTCTTCAAATATCCTGATTTCAGTAAAAATACACACATCGGGATGATTACTAAAATCATCGGGCAGCTTATAAAAGTCACTTTTAAATTCTAAATCCTGACTTGTATTGCCAAAAAGTTCTTTGCTTATTGTAAATAATCTATCTACAAATACACTATGAGGATAGGGCTGTATTTCGTTACGGCCCTTAACCTCTGATTTAGCATCTTTTAAGGATGGCTCATGATCGGAATATGTATAAGTCAAATCGATCTTGATTTCTTCGGGAATTAAAATTCCATGCGAAGACAACTGCGAAACAATGTTTCGCGTAATCGCCACTTGCGGCTCTCGGGTAAGAGCATAATGCATCGTTTCGGAGATGGCCAGATCAATTGCAAACTCCTCCGGTTTTGTATACGTAATGGCATCTGTTTCGATTAATTCTAATGAATAATCGTTTAAACCGGTCACCGATAAAATATGATGTACAGATGCTATAGAAGCAGTATTGATATCTAGTAAAATGGCTTTAATTCTATCTTTATTAAACAAAGGAAGTAAAGGAAGAATTAAAGTTGCATAAGGGCCACAACCCGCATAAAGAACATTAATACTTCTCTCTGGAAAATCAATACACAATTTTGTCAAAGCCTTATAAACGCCTTTTATGAAATAAACCGTGCGTAAATAATCGTCAACACAGTCTGCCGCACCAGAGCTTGACAAAGCAACACCGCCTTTAACATGAACTTCATTGTTCTCAAAATGGTTAACGGTTGCGATTTTTTCATAAAATTCTGAAAGATTTCGCGCACATGTGGTGTGTTCATCAATAGTATTTGACGCAATGATAGATTGAACAATAATCGTAAGCTCTTGTTTATACATGATACTCAATTTTAGTTAAAGCTTTAAAGTTTGAACTGGAAAAACAAATGTAAGAATACAAAATGATAAATCTAATATCAGTTAATTATGAAAAAACTCTACTTATTACTCATTCTACTGTTTTTTACGCTGCAGCAATTGACTGCACAAACAGTAGAGACCTTCGAAGCTCAGACAATTAACCAACCTAGCTTTACCAGCAATGGTAAAACTTTTAACCTGACCAATACTTATGTTTCTTTTCAGGTGGTTACTTCACCTGGTTATGGTTATAACGGTTCTAACAACTACATACAGGTTGCAGATGGTAACGCATCACAAAGTTTAGGGCAAACCGGATTCATTACCGCTGCCTCAGGAAGCTTTAAAATGAACAGTTTATGGATTTACCTTACCGGTACTTCCGGTCAGACTCCTAATAGTACCTCTAATGGTGCTCCGGGTTCGGTTACTTTAACCGGAAAACTTGGCGGTGTAACACAATTCTCTATTGTAAAAAACACTACAGGAGCAAATATTGGTACTGCCTTACCTGGAAATGGTTTTATCCCTGTTAACTTCGCAACTGACGGAGTTTCTAATTTTACCAATATCAACATTGACCAGCTTGAAATTCAGCTAAGCGCCAATTACGATTATTTTGCAGTTGATAATTTTGTTTGGGTTGATGGCGTAAGTTTAGCAACCGTAACTACTACAACCGCTACAAATGTGGGTTCAACCAAAGCAATCATTGGAGGAAATGTAACTGCAGATGGCGGAGATGTCAACGTAGAAAGAGGAATCGTTTGGGCAACAACAGCAAGCCCAACTATCGCAAACAATAAATTTCAAATCGGAACTGGAACTGGAATTTTTAGTAATACCGTAACAGGCCTTACTCCCGGTTCTACTATTCATTACAGAGCTTATGCAAAAAATACTGCCGGGACAGCTTATGGTGCCGAATCAACATTTGTTACATCGGCTGCTTTAAGCACTTCTTCTACCTCAAAAACAGATGTGGCTTGTAACGGAGGAACTACCGGAGCTGCCAGTGTTACTGTAATTGGAGGAGTTACTCCCTATACTTACTCATGGTCTCCTTCAGGAGGTACCGGATCATCGGCAACCGGACTGTCTGCAAATGCATACATCGTAACTATTACCGATGCTGAATTGACACAAATTACCAGAAACTTCTCTATAACGCAACCAACAGCACTAAATGGACTGCCTACGACAACGGCTGTTTCTTGTTTTGGCGGATCCAACGGTACGGCAACAATAACTCCGACTGGTGGTACACCGGGATACACCTACTTATGGTCTACCGGAGCTACAACGCAAACTATAACAGGCCGTATAGCCGGAACATACAGTGTCACCATTACAGATGCCAACGGATGCCCTAGAACCATAAACAACATTGTTATAGGTCAGCCTGCTGCAGCTCTTGACGGAACCGCCACCACCACAGCCGCTTCTTGTTTTGGAGGTAGTAACGGTACCGCAACAGTAACTCCAAGTGGAGGTACACCTGCATACACCTATTCATGGTCTCCATCAGGAGGTACAGCCGCAACGGCTACGGGACTTACTGCCGGAACTTATAGTGTTACTATTACAGACGCTAACGCATGTGCAAAAACGATAACGGGTATTGTTGTCGGACAACCAGCAGCTGTTCTTGATGGAACTACTTCCACCACAGCGGTTTCTTGTTTTGGAGGATCAAATGGTACAGCTACTGTTGTTGCATCAGGAGGAACTCCAGGTTATACGTATTCATGGTCCCCATCAGGAGGAACTGCAGCAACTGCTTCAGGGCTTCAGGCTGGAACTTACAGTGTAACGATTACTGATAATAACGCATGTTCTAAAACCATTACCGGTATTGTTGTCGCACAACCGGCCGCATCACTTAATGGATCTATAAGTACAACTTCTGTTTCTTGCTTTGGAGCAGCTACCGGTTCTGCAACCGTAAGTGCTTTTGGAGGAACTCCGGGTTATACTTACTCTTGGTCTCCATCGGGAGGTACCGCAGCAACTGCATCAGGACTTACAGCAGGAACTTATAGTGTTACCATTACTGATGCTAATTCTTGTATGCGTACGATCAATAATATTACGATAGGAACTGCTACAGCTATTAATGGAGCAATATCTACAACAGCCGTTTCTTGTTTTGGAGGAGCTAACGGTACAGCAACAGTTACACCATCAGGAGGTGTTCCGGGATATACCTATTCATGGTCTAACGGAGCTACAACGCAAACTATAACAGGACTTACAGCAGGAACTTATAGTGTTACGATTACAGATGCTAATGCCTGTACAAAAATAGTAACAGGTATTGTTGTGGGACAGCCTGCTGCAGCTCTTGACGGAACTGCTACTACCACAGCCGTTTCTTGTTTCGGAGGAACCAATGGTACAGCAACAGTTACACCATCAGGAGGTACTCCGGCTTATACTTACTCTTGGTCACCTTCAGGAGGTACAGCAGCAACGGCTACAGGACTTGCTGCCGGAACTTATAGTGTTACTATTACAGATGCTAATGCCTGTACAAAAATAGTAACAGGTATTGTTGTGGGACAGCCATCAAACGTTCTTGACGGAACTACCACCACAACCGCTGCTTCTTGCTTTGGAGGAGCTAACGGTACAGCAACCGTTACTGCGACCGGAGGTACTCCTGCCTATACCTATTCATGGTCTCCAACAGGAGGTACAGCAGCCACTGCAACCGGACTTACCGCAGGAAACTATAGTGTTACCATTACAGATGCTACCGGATGTACCAGAACGATAACGGGTATTGTCGTAGGTCAACCAGCTACTGCTCTTGACGGAACCCCAAGTACAACAGCTGTTTCTTGTTTTGGAGGAGCTAACGGTACGGCTACCATAACAGCATCAGGAGGTACTGCAGGATATACTTATGCATGGTCTACAGGAGCTACAACAGCTTCTATTACCGGACTTATCGCAGGAACTTATAGTGTTACTATTACAGACGCTAACGCCTGTGCAAAAACAATAAGCAATATTGTTGTTGGACAACCTGCTGCAGCTCTAGACGGAACGATAGCTACAACTGCCGTTTCTTGTTTTGGAGGAGCCAATGGTACCGCAACAGTAACTCCTAACGGAGGAACTGCAGGATATACTTATGCATGGTCTAACGGATCAACAACTCAATCCATAAACGGACTTATAGCAGGTACTTACAGTGTTACCATTACAGATGCGAACTCATGTTCAAAAACTATCAATAATATTGTAGTAGGACAGCCTGCCGCTGCTCTTGACGGAACTGCTACTACAACAGCCGTTTCTTGTTTCGGAGGGACCAATGGTACGGCAACAGTAACTCCAACCGGAGGTACTCCAGGATACACTTATTCATGGGCACCAACAGGAGGTACAGCTGCAACAGCAACAGGACTTCCAGCGGGAACTTATAGCGTGACCATTACAGATGCTAACGCGTGTTCAAAAACAATAAGTAATATTGTTGTTGGACAACCGGCTGCGGCTCTTGACGGGACTGCAACTACAACTGCTGTTTCTTGTTTCGGAGGTGTTAATGGTACTGCAACAGTAACAGCAACCGGAGGTACAGCTGGTTACACCTATTCATGGGCACCAACAGGTGGTACAGCTGCAACAGCAACGGGACTTCCAGCGGGAACTTATAGTGTTACCATTACAGATGCTAACGGATGTTCTAAAACCGTAAATAATATTGTTATTAGTCAACCTGCTGCTCTTAACGGAACTGCAACTACAACAGTAGTTTCTTGTTTTGGACAAGCTGACGGTACTGCAACGGTTACACCAACCGGAGGTACAGCTAATTATACCTATTTATGGTCTAATGGAGCTACTACGCAAACCATAACTGGTCTTGTTGCCGGAAACTATAATGTTGTCATTACAGATGCTAACTCTTGTACAAAAACAGTAAATAATGTTACTGTATTTCAGCCAACTGCTATAACAGTTGTCCCTGCACAAACTAATGTGAGTTGTAACGGAGGACAAAACGGACAGGCCTCAGCAACAGTAAGTGGTGGAGGCGGAAGCTATACCTATTCATGGTCTCCATCGGGAGGTACGGCAGCAACAGCAACCGGACTTGCTGCAGGAACATACACTTTAACCATTACAGATGGTAGTGGTTGTACTAAAACTCAAGTTTATAACATCTTAGAGCCAGCTGCAATCGCAACTACAATTACAGGAACAGATGTTAGCTGTAACGGAGGAAGCAACGGTTCGGCTACTGTTAATGTAACAGGTGGAACAGGAAGCTATACTTACGCTTGGTCTCCAACCGGAGGAAATTCAGCAACTGCAAGTGGTTTGCCATCAGGAAATTATTCAGTAGTAGTTACTGACGGAAATGGATGTACCAAAACTGCCAATATTGTTATCAACCAACCGGCAATATTGTCTGCTGCTATTGCAACTCAAACAAACATTTCCTGCAATGGAGCAAGTAATGGAGCGATTACCACTACTATAACTGGCGGTACAACTGCATACACTTACTTGTGGTCAAATGGAGCAACAACTAAAGACATCAGCGGATTAACAGCGGGAACCTATACCCTGACAGTTACAGATGCTAATGGTTGTACTGCACCACTATCAGTAACTTTAACCACTACTCCTGATGTAACACCACCAGTACCAAATGTGGCCACTCTTCCGGTAATTACAGGCGCTTGTGCTGTTTTATCGGCTCAGATTCCGGTTCCAACTGCAACGGATAATTGTAGTGGAAATATTACTGCAACCACAACGAATCCTTTAACTTATAATACACCGGGAACCTATACAATAACCTGGACGTATACTGATGCTAGTGGAAACACAAGCACACAAAATCAGACCGTTAAAGTTCTTCCTTCGTCTATTCAAGCGGTAACATTTAGCAATGCTACAGTAACCTACAACAAAAACCCACAAGCAATACAAGTTGCTAATTTACCTGCAGGAGCTACGGTTACTTATACAATAGCACCTGGATCTACAGGAAATTCAGCTACAAATGCGGGTACGTATACGGTAACTGCGGTAGTAACTCCTTCAGCAAGCGAACCTAATTGTTCTCCAATTACGCTTACTGCACAGCTTACTATTCAAAAAGCGGCACAGCTAATTACTTTTCCAATATTGGGAATCAAAACACTTGGAGGATCAAATACTTTCAATCTGGGGGCTACTGCCAATTCTGGTTTAGCAGTAAATTATACCTACACTTACACCACAGCTTTGCCTGCTGCTACTGTTGCTCCAACAACCGGTTTAGTTACGATGCTAAGATCAGGAGAAATAACAATTGTTGCTGCTCAGGCTGGTGATGCGAATTACTTACCTGCTCCGGATGTTTCACAGCTTTTGGTGATCAAAAACAATGACATCACCGTTACTCAAATTACCGTTGGTACTAAAGTTTATCCAAATCCGGCTAAGACTATTAATTACCTGATGGCATGTGGTGAGAACAATGTAAATGTAGCGTTGACCAATACAACCAATGCAACCTTTACTCCTGCAGCTAATTTTACGATCAATACACCTAAACCTGGAATTTATACGCAAAATGTAACAATTACTTCTCAAGACGGAAGTGCTAGCGCTACTTATGCTATAACTGTAGAAAAACCATTTGGATTCTATGATATTGTACACCAAAAATTCAATAATGTACTTATCGTAAACAATAACCCTCAAACGAATGGAGGTTACGAGTTTGTTTCGTACCAATGGTTTAAAAACGGACAAGTAATTGGAACTAATCAATACTTTTCAGCAGGTGAGGCTCAATCCAATACATTGGATTTAACAGCCGACTATAGCGTGAAAATGACTACTAAAGATGGTAAAGTGCTGCAAACATGTCCTTCTAAAATTAAGACACAGAAATCACTTGAGGTTAAATTGTATCCAAATCCGGTTGAAACAGGAAAAATGCTTACCGTAGATGCTGACTTACCAGAAGGTGATTTAGAAAACATGCAAATAAGTCTTTACTCTGTTACAGGTAAACTACTTACAACAATGAAATCATCTACTGCTCAAACACAGGTGCAATTACCTGCAAGTACTGAAAGTAATATGGTTCTTGTAGTTATTGAGTCAGGCAATATCAAAAAGTCATTCAAAGTAATTGTAAAATAATCAAAATCATGCCAGTACCACTTCAAAAGGGTACTGGCTAATACAACTTTAAGATGAAAAAATATATCAGTACCTCTATAAAATCTATAGCTACAGTTACGGCGTTTTTAGCGATATGCCTCCAGGGCTATAGTCAGGACAAAAAACAGGAAATATCGATCTCCGTCGCAGGACCTGGTTCTTTTTTAAAGTACAGTGGCGGTGGTACTATCGTACCCGGAAACGGAATTAGTGCAGGAATCAGATACTCCTATTATTTAAACGAAGGCTTAAGCATTGGAATTGGAGCTGAGTACCAATCCTACAATTCTGATGCAAAGTACGCTTCTTTTAGTGGACAATATGTTACTAAAGATGCCGAAAATGAAACCTTTCAGTTTAGATACAAAGCCACTAACTTCAGAGAAGAACAAAGCCTGAGTTACATAAATGTTCCAATCGCAATTCAATTTGAAACTCCGGGAACTACCCAATTGTATGTTGCTGCGGGTGCTAAAGTAGGATTTGCGATTAAAGGATGTTATCAGAGTACCTTTCAAAACCTTACTACAAGCGGTTACTATCCGCAATACAATGTAGAATTATTTAACCCTGCGTTTGCCGGTTTTGCAAGTACAAATGATGTAAAAACCAGCGAACAGGATTTAGATACTAAAGTGTCCTACTCTGCTACTTTTGAAACAGGTGTAAAACAAAAGATTGGAAACAGAACTTCATTCTATCTTGGTGCTTATATCGATTATGGTCTAAATAACATCTACAATAAAAATGGAGACAAAAGTCTGGTACAGTACAATCCGGAACTTCCTGTGCAGCTGCAATACAACAGCGTATTAGATTCTCCATCCGTACACAATGTCAGACTAGTTTCATACGGACTTAAACTGAGATTTGCTTTACGTTAATTATCAAATAAAAAATATTAAATAACTACTTTTCCCGCTCGGGAAAAATTAAAAAAGTCGGTTTCTTGGGGGAAATCGGCTTTTTTTTTATGAATTAAAACCTGTTTGATCAATAAAGGCAAAATACCCGTTTGCTTTTACCCTTTCAGGGTAATAGTCAACCTCAAAGATGGGCTGAAAGCCCAAAGGCAAAAGTATAGTGCAACGCACTATAAAATAAATAAACCATCTATCAAAGCCCTGTAAGGGCGAAAGATCAAACTCCAATCTATACGCCAGATCTCGTTTAATCCTTATATATTTCTATCATTTTTTGTTTGAGGCCGCACTTTTAATTACTTTTATGGTATTAAATCTAATCAGCGTCAATGATTATAAAGAAAAAGAATACCTGGTTTAAAATGCTCTTTGAATGGCGAGGTTCCGTTTTGCCACAGCTTCTCCCTAGACTTTTATTATTACTGCTGTTTTCCTTTGTTGTCGTTTATTTTAAACCCTGGCTCCTTCAGTATAATCTACACATCAATCCTGCTATTTTTACATTATTTGGAATTGCGCTGGCCATTTTCCTCGGTTTCAGAAACAGCGTGAGTTACGATCGTTTTTGGGAAGGACGAAAACTTTGGGGTGCATTACTCAACGATACCCGATCTCTTGCCCGACAAAGCATCACTCTTGTCCCAGACAAAGAATACGATGCCAAACGCGAAAAATTCACTAATTTGCTTATTGCATTTGTATACAGTCTCAAACATCAGCTTCGGGAAACCAATTCTGATGCCGATATGAACCGATTACTCCCCAAAGAGCTCGCTGACCAATTAAAAGAAACTCGCTATAAACCCATACTTATCTTAAGAGAATTGGGACTTTGGGCAAAAGACGCCAAAACTGAAAATAAAATAGACAGTGTTACGCAGCTGGCTTTCGAAGAAAATCTAAATAAACTGTCCGATATTGTTGGAGGTTGCGAGCGAATTGCCGGTACACCTATCCCCTACACCTACAGTGTGTTACTACACAGAACGGTTTATATTTATTGCTTTTTATTGTCTTTTGGTTTTGTCGAAACTATGGGCTGGATTACACCGTTTATCATTGTTTTTATTGCCTATACTTTTGTAGCGTTGGAAGCCATTGCAGACGAACTCGAAAATCCATTTGGTTTACAGCCTAACGATCTTGCCCTTGATGCAATGTCTGAAATGATCGAGAACACCTTATTAGAATTAAACGATAAAAAAATAAATCCGGTAACGCATCATAAAAATTACTTTATTACTTAAGAGGTATTACACCTCAATTATATTTCGAATATGAACAGAGTGTTATTAGTTGAAGACGATCCCAGAGTGGCATCATTTATCACAAGAGGATTAGAAGAACATTTGTATGAAGTTAAAACCATTACCAAAGGTTTTGAAGCCATCAAAGAGGTCATGGAAAACGAGTACAATATCATTATTCTTGATATCATGCTTCCGGACATTACCGGCTTTGAAGTTTGCGAAGTTTTACGAAGCAGAAAAATTATAGTGCCCATACTTATTTTAAGTGCACTCGATACACCACAGGAAAAAGTAAAAGGTTTACAATCCGGAGCCGACGATTATCTCGCCAAACCTTTTTTGTTTGAAGAACTTTTGGCCCGAATTAATGCACAGCTTCGTCGTGCCGAATTCAGTACCGGAATTCTCGATTTTCAGTCCTATGCCGGAATCGAAATCAATATGAAAGAACAAAGTGCTACAAGAGACGGCAAAGAGCTCAACCTTTCGTCAAGAGAACTCAAACTACTGATTTTCTTTATGAAAAATCGCGAAACGGCCTTATCAAGAGTGGCCATTGCACAGGCGGTCTGGAACATTGACTTTGACAGCACCTCCAATACTGTTGACGTGTACATTAATTACCTGCGAAATAAAGTCGACAAGAACTTCCCTACTCCACTCATTCATACGATAAAAGGAACCGGGTATATGTTGAAGCAGAAGAGTTGAAAGAGTAAAGAGGTGAGAAAATAGAACAAAGAGTAAAGAGTAAAGAGTAAAAATCTGCTGAATCTGCTAAATCTGCGAGAGGAAATAAATACCCACTTATTTTGAATTATGTTCCCATATATTAAAAACAGACCTAAAGCGTTATGAATCTAAAAAAAAATTAGCAGTAAATTCTACGTTGCTTTTTGCTTTCATCGTAGGATTACTCATGACCGGATCATTCCTGCTTTTCAGAAGTCATATGAAAGATCTTTACTATGACAATCTGGAAGATCATGCCTTGACTGCTGCTTTATTTTATTTTAAGAAGGATGAATTAAAAGAATTTACAAACGAACGATATCATGAGATTGAAGTTCAGTATCACCGAATCAACAATGAATCCATTCGGGTTTACGATGCTAAAACCAAAAAATTGTACTTAAAAGATTCAATTGATATTGAGCTTAGCGACCATGAACTGAATACTATTGTAAAAAACAAAATTGAATCGTTTACCATAAAAAACAGACAGTTTGTAGGTCTATTTTACAAAGACAATCAGGGCGATTTTATAATTGTAGTCTCTGGGATCAATCACACGGGTAACCGACAGCTTGAGATTCTGGGCTTAATGTTTATCCTTTTTTACCTGGCAGGCATTCCTCTAAACTATCTTTTGGGGACATTTTTAGCCAAACAAACCTTCCGTCCATTTAAAGAAGTCATTGCAAAGGTAAATACCATCACCACCGAAAATCTGCATTCGAGATTAGAAGTGCAGCAAGCTCAGGAGAAAGATGAAATTAAAGAACTTGTAACCACTTTCAATTATCTCTTAGAAAGACTTGAAACCGGTGTGATGACGCAGAAAAATTTTCTAAAAAACGCCTCACACGAGCTCAAAACTCCCTTGACCATCATCATTGGTGATATTGACGTATCCCTCCAACAACCCAGAACCAACGAGCAATATGAAGAAATTTTAAAATCTCTTAAAAAAGACACGCTGCATTTAAAATCAACCTTAGATGGTCTTCTGGTACTATCAGGACTTCAGCTGTCTGAACCTCAGCAAATGGAAACCATAAGAATTGATGAAATACTATGGAATGTATTGGAGAAAAAAGCAATTGAATACCCCGAATCTAAGGTATCGGTAGATCTAAGCGCTTTGGCCGATCGCGAAAATTTACTTTCGGTTCATGCCAATAAACATATGCTTTTTATAGCCCTATACAATATTTTAGACAATGCAATTAAGTTTTCATCTCCAAAACCGGTAAATATTTTAACTTTCTCTGAGCACAGTAAACTTTTAATACAAATTACAGATCAGGGTTCCGGAATTTCAGAACAGGACAAAGAATCTATTTTTGATCTTTTTTTCAGAAGCGACCATACCCGCCATATACAAGGACAAGGTTTAGGTCTCTTCATTACCATGCAGATACTCAAACTGCATCATATTAATGTTAAAGTAGATTCTGAAGTTGGAAAAGGTACTTCTGTTACCTTAATATTTCCATAATCTGATTCGTTTCTCTGCTATAGTAGCAGCACTTAATCCAGTCTGTTTTTGCAGTTGGTAACCTTTACTTAACACTCTAATCTTTCTTTAATCTACTTTAAATACAACTCTAATCCGTTTGTTTTTAACATTTTACACAAATCATTGATTTTAAAGACCTAAAAGATTCAACAAACCTAACAGCTTGATAATTTTAAATTAACACTAACTATTTTTATCATTTTAAGTTAACAAAAGCGTTAAATCCGATCGGAGCAAACTGAGTTTCTTTGTCAAATAAAAACTCAAAAATCAATGACAAAACTAAAACTCATTTTTTCGGCTGTAATGCTCCTTGTTATGGGAAACATTTTTGCTCAGATTACCACCTCTTCATTATCTGCAAAAGTTAATGATGGTACAAGCCCGCTTACGGGGGCAGATGTTACTTTAACTCATTTACCTACTAATGCAGTGTACAAAGCTGTAACTGACAAACAAGGTAGATTTAGTTTCGAAAATTTAAATGCCGGCGGACCTTATGAATTAGAAATTAAAAGTTCTGCTACTAAAGACTACTCTAATGCACAAATACACTTAGCACTTGGCGATAATGACCTGCCGGTGATAGTGGTTGGCAAAGCAGACAACAATGTACTGGAAGAAGTTGTGATTACAAGTTCTAAACCCTCTTCTAAAAATAACGGAACGAATATTAATGAAAAACAGGTCAATGGTCTTCCGTTAATCAATCGCGGGATTCAGGATGTGACAAAATTAGTTCCTCAAAGTTCCAACAACTCTTTTGCCGGTACCAATTTCAGATACAACAACGTCACAATTGACGGTTCGATCAACAATGATGCGATCGGTTTTAGTCCGTCTTTAGGGGGACAATCAGGAACTTCAGGAATGCCGGGAAGCAGTACACGTTCTAATTCTATAAGTCTTGATGCTATACAGGATATTCAGGTTTATATTGCTCCTTACGATATTAAATTAGGTAACTTTTTAGGAGGAAGCGTTAATGCTGTTACCAGAAGTGGTACCAACAATGTTACGGGATCGATTTACAGTTACGGAAGAAACGCCGCTATTACAGGCCGTAACAATGCCGGTGACGGTTCTAAAATGCCAAATTCTTTTGGTGATTATCAAATTGGATTCCGATTGGGTTTACCGATCATAAAAGATAAATTGTTCTTCTTTACGAATATGGAATATGCCGAAAGAACTGATCCTATATTTTACAATGCAGGACAAACCGATTCTAACGGAAAACTGACTTCATTGGTAGACAACACTACCGCACAGCAAATCTCAGACTTCGTAAAAACAAACTACGGATTTGACACCGGAACTTTTGGTGGGTACAACAACTTTGCAAAAAGCCAAAAATTCTTCAACAAATTAGACTGGAAAATTAACGAAAAACATTCGTTATCGTTGCGAAACAATACCGTGATCTCGCAAGCTTCCAACTTAGAGCGTGATGCGGCAAATTTCAGATTCTCCAGCATGGATTTCACGCAAAAAAACCAATCTATCAGCACCGTTTTAGAACTTAAAAGTCATTTTAACAGCCAATGGTCTAACTCGTTCATTGCAAGTTACTCGGCTATCAAAGATTATCGCGATCCAAAATCAGGTAATATCATGTTTCCACAAACTGAAATTGGATATAACGGCGGAACCATCTTTTTAGGGAATGATCGTGAAGCAACAGTATTCAACATGAAACAAAATACTGCCGAAATCACAGATAACCTTACCTACAAAACCGGAAATCATACCTTATTATTTGGTACACACAATGAGTTCTACGACATCAATTACGGGTTCGTAAATGCCCTGAACGGAAGAGTATCCTACAAATCTCTGGCAGATTTCTACAACAAACTTCCTACCCGTGTTCGCGGAACCTATCCATTCGACGGTTCTTCAAGAGACCAAATCTTCAACAATCCTTACGCACAATTCAAAGTAAATCTTTACAGTGTTTATGTACAGGATGAAATTAGAATTGGGAACAAACTTAAAGTTACTCCCGGTGTGAGAATTGATTATACAGACTTGCCTAATAAACCAAAATTAAGCCCGCAGGTACAAAACTCTCCGGCGGATCCAAATTACGGTAACACTTACTCCTATACTCCGTTAAATCAGATTAAAAACAACTTTTTCAGTACAGCATTAGTTTCTCCAAGAATTGGATTTACTTACAATGTAGACGAAGACAAAACACTTGTTATTCGTGGCGGATCCGGAGTATTTACAGGAAGAATTCCATTTGCATGGCTGGGATATGCTTATTACAACGATGGTGTAGGTTACGGAAGTTATGACAAAAATAACCTTACCCCGGCACAGGTTGCTACGGCTGGAGATCCTTTGGCTGCAAACGGTTTAAACGGTTATCACGATGCAACGCCAAAAGTACAGGCCGATTTAGTGGATAACAAATTTAAAATGCCAGCAGTATTGAGAAACTCGCTTGCAATCGATAAGATCATCAACGGTTATAAATTTACCACCGAAGGTATTTATACCAAAGTAATCCGTGATCTTGAATTTCAACAAGTGAATAAGACTGATAACCCAACTTATTTTTCTTATGATACCAATCACCAGATGCCAATTTATGCAGCCAATATAAATCCTGCTTTTTCAAATGCGTATTTATTATCAAACACTAACAAAGGATACCGCTACAGTATTACGGAGATGATCTCAAAAACGTATGATTTTGGTCTTAACTTTATGGTGGCTTATACCTACGGAAATTCTAAAGATATTACTAACGGAATTCGTAACTCGATGGAAAGTAATTTCCAGATGAATCAGTCGTTAACACCAAATAATCCTCAGTTAGCAACATCCAACTTCAACATCAAGCACAGAATTGTTTCTAATGTTGGATATGCCGTAAAAATGGCCGATAACAATACGTTCTCCGCAAATGTATATTTCAATGCTCAATCCGGAAATCCGTTTTCATGGGGATTTGTAAACTCCACTATTGCAGGAACGGGTCAGGCAGCAGGATTAGCTTATATCTTCAAAGATGCAGCAGAAGCAGCGAAATACATAGGTGTAAATGCAGCAGGAGTTCCATCGGCTACAGCAGCACAGCAAGTAGCAGATTACGAAGCTTTTATTAATGGAAATGATTATTTAAAAAGCAGAAGAGGAAACTTCACGGAAAGAAACGGTGCCACTACACCATGGAACATACAAGCTGATTTGAAACTAATGGATGAAATCAAAATTGCTAAAGCAGGTACTTTACAGCTTTCATTCAGCATAGCAAATGTTGGAAACCTGATTAACAAAGATTGGGGAAGAAGTTACTTTGTTCCGAACACCTACAATTCAACAGCAAATCTTGGGTTAACAAAATCAGGAAACTTAGGTGGAGTTGCTACTGGCGATCCAACTTATACCTTCCAGAAACCTTCGACATCACCTTATACTGTAGATCAGTTAGCCTCAAGATTCCAAGGACAATTTGGAGTGAGGTATACGTTCTAAAGATTGTGTTTTATTTTTTTATTATCCCCCAGTTTCAGTCCCTTTTGAAACTGGGGGATTTTTTTTAAGAACCTGAACTTCATTACGAAGACAAATCTATTGGTCATAAATTTAAGCGAACCAAATTTTGCCTTTTGGTACTATTTTATGAATTGAGATTAGGCTTTACGCCCTTACAGGGCTTATAGCTTCTTCTTTTTTATTCATAGCGCTCCGCACTATGTTATTGCTAATGCTCTTTCAGAGCAAGGTTAGGAATTTTTAATGATATTTTTCAAATCCTCATAAAAATAGGCTGAAAGTCTAAAAAAAATTAGCGTAGTGTATCGCACTACGAAATAAGTTAATCTCACGCGTTACCCTGAAGGGGCAAAAGCAAATAATTCCAATAATCATTAAGCATCAGATCAAGAAGAATATACTCTATTTTTTATTCTTTTTTTGTAAAACCTTTTCGGGTCATATCTCCCCAGCCTTTTGTACCTAAAATTTTTTCTTTATAACCTATCAAAGCAGCGTAAACCGCTAAAGGATGAAAATAAAAAGGTTCGATAAAAGCAGCTATCAAAAGTTTAAAAAAATCAGTTTGTTTTGGATATTTATGATACGTTCTTTCTTCGCTGTACAAAGCAATAACCGAAAAGAAAATGGCAAAGGCATACACAAATAATAATAGTAAAAAGAAAAAATGCCAATTGAGCAGTCCAAATGCAAAAAATATAATAGTAATAACAAGACCTGTAAATTCAATACCGGGAGCTAAAAATTCAAACAAAGTCCAGTATGGAATACTTAGCATTCCCAGTAATTTATATTTAGGATTTAAGAACATTTTTTTATGAAAACTTAAGGTTTCAATTGTTCCTCGCATCCAGCGGCTGCGTTGTTTTTTAAATATTTTGAAATCTTCCGGAGCTTCTGTCCAGCAAAGCGGGTCGGGAATGTATCGCACTGAATACGGCAATTTGTTTTCGAGCATATAACGGCGCATTCTTACGACCAGTTCCATGTCTTCCCCTACAGTTTTGGTACTGTAACCTCCGGACAGTAAAGCAATTTCTTTATCAAAAGCACCAAAAGCCCCGCTGATAAGCAGCAAACCGTCTAATCTTTCCCAAGCCATTCTTCCTAAGAGAAAAGCTCTTAAATACTCTAAAACCTGTATTCTGGACAACATTACATCCGGAACATTCACTTCAATCAAACGTCCATTTTTAATAATACACTGATTTGCAATCCGAACGACGCCGCCCGTTGCAATAATACGCTGTTCGTTGGACTCTAAAAATGGTTTTGCCAGTTTAAGAAGCGAATCTTTGTCGAGAATACAATCCACATCAATACAAACTACATATGGATTTTGTGCAATATTCAGTCCGGCATTAAGGGCATCGGCTTTCCCTCCATTTTCTTTATCCACAACAATCAGCTTTTTAAAAGCTGCATTTCTGGAAGTATAAAGTCCTCTGATTTTCTTTGTTTCAATCTGTTGATGAAAAGAAAGCTCTGTAAGAACAAGATCGTAAGTATGAATTAACAACTCCATCGAATTGTCTTTACTTCCATCATTCACCACAATTACCTCATATTGATTATAGTTTAAGGAAAGTAGTGATTTTACATTTTCTTCAATAGTAAAACCTTCATTGTATGCAGGAGCAATTAAAGAAAGTTTAGGAGCCAATCCACTCGTTAAGAGTATATCATAATCTATAAAACTGTTTCTTTTTAAATAATCTCTTAATTCCTTTGCGGAGAGATAGGCCAATATAAGATAAGACGACATAATCAATATCGCATAAGCCAATATCAGAATTAAATAAGTATGGACAAAAAAATCTATTTCTTGATTAAAAAAAGTCATTAGCTGCGATTTTTAAACGGTTAATGCCAACACTACATGCTGAGCTCCATATTTCACTGATGTATTTGAAGTTCTTTCTGCTAATTGTTCTACAAAAATTAGCTTTTGTGTCAGTTTAAGTTCTTTAATAAGTTTTAAACCAAGTGTAACCACTGTAGTATTTTGCGATTCCAATAAAAGTTCGATACCTTTTGTATCTCCGATATCATGTTTTTTGAAGGCATGAATAATATTCACCTGAGTCCAGTCGTCAATAGGATTGGTATGTTCTGTAAGGTGTACAATACCTTTTGTTCCTGCCAGTTTAATACAGGCGTTTATAGCTGTAATCTGCAGTACTTTATTACGGGCATTTGAGAATGTTATTAGGGTATCAAAAGCGTCATAAACATTCATTTCTGCCAGTTCTGTGATTCCCTTACCTCTGACATCCCATTTTAAACTTTTCAGTTTTTTCAAAGAATCATTTATAAGTCCTGAATCTTGATAAAACTGTTCTAGCTTTTGTGCATAAACACCCTGGTAGTTTTTATGAAGATTGATAAGAGATTCTGTAATAACTTCTCTGAAAAACTTATTTTCGGCCATTAACTTATAATCATTATTCTTCAAGACGTCAGAAAAAGAAACATCTTCAAAAACGACAGAAAACAACAGTTTATCAATAAATGCATCATATCTTTCTCTACGTCTTTCTTCTTTAATTTTTCTATTACGGCTTTGAATAATTAAAAGGTAAAAGAATAACGAGGCCAATACAAAAAGGCCTATTGAAAAGGTTAAAAATGGTTCAACCCATGTCCCTCTTTTATAAAATTCCCATAGATCAGTCATCTTAAAATCGTTTCGTGATAATTATCTGAGCGTTAAACCTGTTTCTGTATTCGTTTGGCAGATATTCTTCATATTCATACAGAAAAATTGGACGTACAAAAAATGAATTGCCCAAACGGTGCTGATACTGCACTCCTGCTCTATACGCTTTTAAAGGCTGTACAAAATTGCTGTACAAATATAAATACGGCACATTTCCGTATTGAACTTCGAATCTTATGACACGTTCTTTTTCTTCATTAGTATGCTGAAAACTTAAAACATGAGAGAATAACGCATTTCCTGTATCATAATAAGGTCTGTAAGCAATTGTGTTTGCTCCGGTTTTATAAGAAATTTGTCCGGTAAGTAATGTCACATCATCGGTTTCAAAATGCATGTATCTCGCTCCCAAAGCATAGTCAAATCTTTTTTGCGGTCTGAAATAATATTCGGCACCAAATTTTGCCACAGGAAATATCGTTTCGCCTGTCGAAGCTCCCCCATTTACATATAAATAATCTTTTTTGGCAAAAGTCTGATAATAATCTACCTCAAACAATGCCTGAGTATCGTTCCCGATATGCCCCATATTAGCACGTCCTACAAGAGCTGATTTACTGAATTTGCGTGTATACTCAACATAACCGTAATGCAATGGCGCCTGCCCCGAGTTTGAAGTCGAAATGTTTAAATAAGAAACCGAAACTGCATTTTTAGTCTTACGATCAATAAGTGTACGTAGCGCTTTAAAGGCCCGAGTACTATTTTCGTTTACGGATGCTTTTTCGATAATCTCCAGTGCTTCTTTGTCTCTGTCCAGTTTTTCAAGACAGGTCACTTTTATTTTTAAGACGTCAACATTCGTAGCATCAACTGCCAGATAACGATCGCAATAGGATATGCATTTCTCAAAATCTTCTGTCCAGTAATACACATTTGTAATGGCAAGCAGAGCATCCGGATTTGGGTTGACCCTGTCTGCCATTGGGGACAATGTTTGTATGGCTGTTTTATACTCTTTTTTCCAGCTGTAAATACGTCCTGAGAAAGTTTTTATATCTTCATTTTCAGGATATGTTTTAAGCAAAGGATCAATTAGTGATAGCGCTTTATCATAACGACCCTGCTCTGCTTCGCTCCTTGCACTTGTCAGAGTTTCATCGATATTCATTTCCTGTCCCGCAGCAGTAATCGAGACAAACAACAGGGCAGCCAGATAGTATACCCATCTCATTAAGCACGTACATTTAGTAATTTATTAATTCTTACCAAAAGTACGGCAGGGCTTATAGGTTTTGCAATAAACTCGTTTGCTCCGATGTCAAAAGAATCAAGCTCTGTTTGCTCAACCCCTGAAGAAGTAAGTATAATTACCGGAATATCTAAATTAAGAGTTTGCCTCACATACTGCGTAATTTCCATTCCGCTTATGCCGGGCATATTTATGTCTGTAAGGATCAGATCATAGCTATTGCTTTTAATAGCTCCGAGTGCGTCTTTACCATCAGAAAACTGGTCAACGTTATATCCTTTCGACTCTAAGAAAAATGATAATGATTTGCGTAGGATATCATTATCTTCAGCTAAAACTATTCTCATAGGTTCAAAATTTGTCTTTGGGGGGAATTGATAATTCTATATTCTAAAATTAAAAACTACTGTAAAGCTACGTGATATTTCGCTTTTATCATAGTTCTTTTAAATATTTAATTACTTCAATTATGCCACAATGAAAAATATTTACCTTATCTGCTGCGTCGTTTGTAAATTTTTCAGTCCTGGCTTCTTCTTCGATTACAGCTAAACAATTACTGAGATCATCCAACATAAA
The DNA here is from genome assembly GCF_000335775.1 of Flavobacterium sp. WG21. Taxonomy (NCBI): domain Bacteria; kingdom Pseudomonadati; phylum Bacteroidota; class Flavobacteriia; order Flavobacteriales; family Flavobacteriaceae; genus Flavobacterium; species Flavobacterium sp. WG21. Next base: position 175,531 of record NZ_AMYW01000005.1, on the reverse strand, counting down.
TAAGTCTAAACTGGATCTCATGTTATGGGTCAGGTTTTTTACTTTTATGAAATCATTATTTTTAAATGCTTCCTGAAGCAAAACTTCTTCATTTGGTATTTTTTCGATAAAAAGATTGATCATGTCCTGTCTGAAGTTTAAATCACCACATGCCATCTCATCAATAAGAGATAAATTTACTTTTCTCTTACGCGTTACTTTATACTCCGGATTCATTACTGCTCTTATGGCTTCTAAAAGCACCGGCTGTTTGAACGGTTTCGGTACATAACCATCCATCCCTACATTATAACAACGTTCTTGTTCGCCTACGAGCGAATGTGCGGTCATGGCAATAATCGGAATACTCGAATTCATTTCATTTCGAATATAATCAGTAGTCTGATATCCGTCTTTAACCGGCATTTGAAGATCCATCAATACCAAATCGTATTCATTTTTCGATAAAAGCTCGATGCCTTCTTCTCCGTTTTCTGCTATTTCCAATTCAAAACCAAAATTATGAATGACACTTTTGGCCAGTTTCTGGTTTAGAACATTGTCTTCACAAAGCAATATTTTTAGTTTCCCCAAACTTTCTCCTGATATTTCCTCATCAGTTTCTTGAATATAATCTGCTTTTTTGTAATTAATAACAAAGAAAAATTCCGAACCTCTGTTCTCCTGACTTTTTACATTAATTTCAGCATCTTGTAATTCAATTAATTGTTTTACAATATTAAGTCCTAAACCAGTCCCTCCAAATCTTCTTGTGGTGCTGTCCTCCGCCTGAGTAAAACGTTCAAAAATAGTTTTCAGTTTTTCGGGAGGAATTCCAATACCTGTATCTTTAATGGAAAATTTAAGCGAGTAATAATCCTCTGTTTCTTCAATCACTTTTACCGAGACCGTCACTTCTCCTTCATGAGTAAACTTAAGTGCATTGCCTATTAAATTAACCAATATCTGATTTAATCGTCCTTCATCTCCAATAACAATTTCCGGCATATCAGCATCCAGAAAAAGATTGAATTCCACTTCTTTAGAAACCTTTATTTTAAGTAAATTATAAATATGCCTTAAAGTGCTTTTTAAATTGAAAGGCATGGCTTCTATGGTCAGATTACCGGATTCCATTTTAGACAAATCCAGAATATCATTAACAATTAAAAGCAGATTTTCTCCTGCTATCTGCACGCTGTTGATATAGTCCCGCTGAACAGTATCGAGTTTCGTCTGCGCAAGCAGATCGGTAAAACCAATGATCCCATTTAAAGGCGTTCTGATTTCATGACTCATATTAGCCAAAAAACTGTCCTTTGCCAGAACGGCTTTCTCCGCAATCTTTTTCTGCCTGTCAAGCTCAATATTCTTTGTTGCCAATTCCAGCTGGCTGATTACGTGTTTTGCTACAATTCTGAGTGCATTTCGCTGATCTTCATTCAGTTCTTTTGTAACATGATCAATGGCGCATAACGTTCCAATATTATAACCGTCTGGCGTTGTCAGCGGTATACCGGCATAAAATCGAACTTTAAAACCACCCGTAACATTAGCATCGTCTTTAAATCTCTCATTTAAAAAAGTATCATTTATTTCAACCATTTTAGATTCTAAAATAGTATACTGGCAAAAAGAAATTTCGCGAGGCACCTCAGAAACGCCGATTCCAATTTCAGATTTAAACCACTGTCTGTTCTCGTCTATAAAGGAAATATGAGCTATTGGTACATCACAGATATAGGATACTAATTTGGTTGCATCATCAAAAGCATGATCAGGTAGTGTGTCAAGTATATTGTAACGTTTTAGAGCAGCTAAACGCTCTGATTCGTTGACCGGTATTGGAAAGTTGGAAGTTTTCATTGCAGCTAGTGGTAAACTTGTATAAATATAAAAATAATTTGAGATAAAATGTTCTTTTTTTACGACCGATCGTTTGAATATGATGCGTAAAATCAAATACCTGAATTTAATAGGCAATCACATATTAAATTAAATTAAATCAAAACAATACAAAAGGCAGCTTAAAAAAAGCTGCCTTATGTGTTACTGATCTCCTTTATTCATAAAACTCATTAAAAGTGTATAAGCATTTTTGATTACAATTTTCGAAGATTGATCTATAATTGGTGACTTTATCTGTAGGTATCCGTTAGCGGAAGATCCGGTTTCTACCGGAACCATCTTATAGATTCCGTTTGTACTTACCGAAAAAACAAAAAATTTACCCTGCCATCGTACCACGGCATCTTCCGGAACCGTGATGGCTTTTTCATTATTAAATTCTGCCTCAGCATTAATAAAAAGTCCAGGTATCAATGAACTTTCATACTGATTCACTTTACAAATCACCTCTGCCGCGCGATCATCATTAAGACTTTGATTGATATAAGCAATTTTTGCCTTGTACTTTTTAGACGGATTAGCATTGGTAAAAGCCGTAACGATTTGCCCTACCGAAAGTTGCTGTATGTCTTTTTCAAAAACATTCATGGTCAAAACAATATCCCTCATTTCAATCAGCTCAAAAAGCATGTCGGTTGCTGAAATGTATTTTCCCACATTCACATTAATCTTAGCCACCAACCCATTTATTGGTGAACGAATCACAACCGTTTTGCTTATCGTTGAAGCGGTGAGTTTTTTGACATTAATCCCTAACAACCCCAGCTTTTGGGCTAACGATGACATATAAATGTGTTGTGTCTGCATCTCAGTTGCTGTCTGTTCAAACAACTTATCACTACTTGCCTTCTTGGCATTAAGTTCCTTTTGTCGGTTAAACTCACTTTGGGCCAACTGAAATTTTTCTTTCGCGGTAAGATAATCCTGTTGCAATTGTATGTATTGCATGTCCTCGACTACCGCCAATACTTGTCCCTTTCTAACATGCATACCTGCCATTAAATCCGTTTTTTTGATGTAACCTCCTAAAGGAATACTTACTGTAACCACACTCTTTGGAGGCACCGTTACGGTCCCCTGAAGCTGTAATATTCCTTTTACTGTTCTTTCTTCAGGATAACCAACAATCAATTTTGCATTTTGGATCTGTGCATCGCTTAATTGAATACTGTTTTCGGGTGTTAGTACTTTTTTACTTTGTGGTTCTTTTTTGTCGCTCTGGCAGGAAACCAGGCATAGAAAAACAAAAATGATACTGCTATATATTTTCATTATTTTATAAATTATTAAGGGTTTGCCAATTAATTACAGCTTTGTTGTAATCATTAATTCGGTCTAAATATTCATTTTTTATGGTGATCGCCTGATTGACCACTAAAACCCATTGCAGGTAATCGATATCTCCATTTTCCAATTGACTGTTGGCTGTATCGATAATTATTGTCGCATTTTTTAATCCTTCATTTTCATAATAGGAAAGGCTTTCTTTGTATTTTTCGATTTCATTTACCGCATTGACAATCTCTGTCTTCAATTCAATCTTTGTCGTTTCTGCCTGCATTTTGTACGCTTCATAATCTACTTTGGCTGCTTTATTACGCGCGGACTGACTGCCAAAAAAAAGAGGGACTGACAAACCGAAATTGACATAATTAAACCTCTGACTTCCATTGTAATAAACTTCCTGACCTACAGTGCTTGTTTGTGTTCCAATGATGCTTAAATTATTATAGCCAATGGTAATATCAGGTAGTATTTTGGACTGTTCCGTTCTCCATCTCCATTTTGCCGCTTCTGCTTCGTACATTGAAAGTTGTACCTGAGGAAGCTCTGCAGTATCTTTATTTTGATGTAATGAAACCATAAAATCATTTTTTACAGTCTGTGAAATGGGCACATGAACCATACTGTCCTGAAGAACCGTATTAAACGTTTTAAGTGTGATGGAGATATCTTTATTTACCATTGCAAGCTGGTTCATATAAAACTGCCGTGCGGATTGAGAAGCGGTTTTTTCCAGAACATTAGTTTCTCCTGTTTTGTAGCGCAGCTCTGATTTCTGCTCCATTAATCTGTAAATCGAATCGGCATAAGTCAGCAATTCTTTTTTACTGTTGAGCCAGATGTAATCATAAAATAAGTTCCTCACATTCGACTTAACTTGTTGCACTGTTAACTGCGATTCTGCTTTTGCGGCATTGTGATGCTCTCTCAATACTTTTTTCTGATTTGTATATACTGTTGGAAAAGCAAAAGTCTGACTAATCCCAAAACGGTTGTCGTTTACAGCGCTATTAAACTGACCATAATCGGCAGTGAAAGCTGTTTTAGGAATATCAAAAGCAGCTTTTTCTAATTGTTCTTTTGATCTCTCATTCAATTGAGAAGATTTAATTCTTCTGTTGTGCTGCATCGCTATTGATAAAGATTCTTCAAGCGAAATAGATGCATCTTGTGCCTGTAACGAAGCCGTAAGAAACAAAGCCACCAGTAACAAAGTCAACTTATCCATTTTATTTTTTTTATGTTTCTTAGAAAAAACTTTGGTATGATACGTCATTAAATAAATCGCAGGAAGTACAAAGAGCGTAAGCAAAGTAGCCGTAATCAGTCCGCCGATAACGACCGTGGCCAGCGGACGCTGTACTTCTGCTCCTGCGCCATTGCTCAAAGCCATAGGTAAAAATCCTAAAGAAGCAACAGCAGCTGTCATCAATACAGGACGCAACCTGTTTTTGGTTCCGTTAATGATAATTTGAAGCGGATCGGTAATTTCGCCGTGTTTTTGTATCCGATTGAACTCGGAGATTAAAACAATTCCATTTAAAACGGCTACGCCAAACAGTGCAATAAAACCAACACCGGCCGAAATACTAAACGGCATATCCCGCAACGCCAGTCCAAACACACCGCCAATTGCCGATAACGGAATGGCAGTAAAAATGATAATGCCTTCTTTAAAAGATCGGAAAGCAAAATACAACAGCGCCATAATCATAAATAAAGCTGCAGGGACTGCAATTCCAAGGCGCGATTTTGCCTGTTGCAGATTTTCAAAAGTCCCTCCATAGGTAATGTAATATCCGGGAGCAAATTTGATCTGACTGTTTACTTTCTTTTGCAATTCTTCAACAATAGATTCAACATCCCGTCCTCTTACATTAAAACCAACAATAATTCTCCTCTTGGCATCTTCCCGCTGAATCTGGTTCGGGCCTTCCACTTCTTTTACCGAAGCGACCTGATACAACGGAATCTGCATTCCGGAACGGGTTGCAATCAGTAAATTTCGAACATCCTCAATATCTTTCCGTCCATTAGCTTCCACGCGTACCACCATATCAAACTTTTTTTCTCCTTCATAAATGCTTCCTGCTACAGCTCCTGCAAAAGCGGCATTTACGGTTTGATTGATGTCTGAAACATAAATACCGTATTTTGCCATTTCTGCCCAGTCATAGTCAATAACAATTTGTGGCATTCCGGTAACTTTCTCCACATAAAGATCTGTAGCGCCTTCTACAGTATTACTAATAGCCCCCAACTGCTCGGCATATTTTGCCAGTTTATCGAGATCTTCGCCATAAATTTTACAAACCAAATCCTGCTTTGCTCCTGTCATTAATTCGTTAAAACGCATCTGAACCGGAAACTGAAAACCAGTCGTAACTCCCGGTGCAACCTCTTTAACGGTTTGGGTCATTTGATCTGCTAATTCAGGAAACGAAGAAGCACTGGTCCATTCTGATTTATCCTTCAGGACAATAATCATATCACCTCCTTCTATAGGCATAGGATCTGTTGGAATCTCGGCACTACCAATTCTGGAAACGACTTTTTCCACTTCCGGATAGGTATTTTTTAATGCAGTCGAAATTTTCTCAATGGTTGCTGTCGTAGTTGACAAATTTGTCCCCAGTAATAAACGAGTTTCTACGGCAAAATCGCCTTCTTCCAGTTGTGGGATAAACTCACCGCCCATTCGGCTAAAAAGCAACAAGGCGATACCAAACAAAACGAAAGCTGAAATCACAATCCCTTTTCTAACTTGTAATGCTCGTGACAAAACTCTTTCATAATAAAACTCCAGATTTGTCATTATTCGATCCGATAAATTCGGTTTATGATTTATTTTTTTGCTAATGAACAAGGCGCTCACCATTGGAACATAAGTAAGAGATAATATGAAAGCACCCAAAATAGCAAAGGCCACCGTTTGTGCCATTGGCTTGAACATCTTTCCTTCAATGCCTTCCAGTGATAATATCGGAAGGTATACAATCAGAATAATAATCTGTCCAAATACTGCAGCGTTCATCATGCGTCCTGCTGATCCCGTCACTTCCTTGTCCATCTCTTCTTGTGAAATAGAATCGATTTCTTTGTATTTTTTGGCGGAATGAATATGATGCAAAATGGCTTCGACAATAATTACGGCACCATCGACTATCAAACCAAAATCAAGCGCACCCAGACTCATTAAATTCCCACTCACACCAAACGTATTCATCATGATAATGGCAAACAGCATGGCCAAAGGAATTACCGAGGCTACAATAAAACCTGCTCGCAAGTTCCCTAAAAAAAGTACCAGTACCAATACTACAATCAGAGCGCCTTCTATAAGATTCTTCTCTACCGTTCCAATAGCATTATCTACCATTTTAGTGCGATCTAAAAAAGGTTCTATTTTTAAACCTTTGGGTAAGATTTTCTCAATTTCAGCAACCCGTTTTTTAACCTTTACGATAACATTATTGGCGTTCTCTCCTTTAAGCATCATTACAATTCCACCAACCGACTCGCCAATATCATCTGTCGTTAATGCTCCGTAGCGTATCGCAGAAGACATTTTTACCTCTGCAATATCTTTAATCAGAATTGGAGTTCCGGCCTGTGTATTTTTGACAATAATATTCTGAATGTCTTTTATATTGCGGGTCAGTCCAACGCTTCGAATGTAAAGTACCGTTGGCCCTTTTTCAATATAAGCTCCACCCGTGTTTTCGTTATTACTGTTCAGTGCTGTAAAAACTTCTTTAATAGTCAGGTTCTGCGCTTTAAGCCGCGACGGATTAACGGCAACCTCATATTGTTTTAGTTTCCCTCCAAAAGTAGCGACATCGGCAATTCCGGGAGTTCCCAGAAGCTGTCTTCTTATTGTCCAGTCCTGAATAGTGCGCAGGTCTTCCAGAGAATACTTCGTTTCATATCCTGGTTGCGGTTTCAAAACATACTGATAAATTTCGCCCAGACCTGTAGTTGCAGGTGCCATTTCAGGAATACTCGCGTTCTCTGCAATTTCTACTTTTTGCAATCGTTCGGCCACCTGCTGACGTGCCCAATACACGTCTGTATCGTCTGCAAAAACAATCGTAACCAGCGAAAGTCCAAAACGCGAAATACTGCGGCTTTCTTTCAGCTGTGGTATATTACTAATCGCCTGTTCGATTGGAAATGTAATTAAACGCTCTACATCTTCTGCACCCAAAGACGGAGCAGTTGTAATAATTTGTACCTGATTGTTGGTGATGTCAGGAACCGCATCAATAGGTAAACGGGTTACTTCAAACACGCCATAGATAATCCATAGCAACGTGAAGATCCCAATTACCAGTTTATTTTTAACGGAGAACTCTATGATCTTATTAAGCATAATTTAATTTATTTGAATATAGTAATGCCAGGGCTAAAACATCAAAAATGTCTTAACCACAATAAAAATTCTATAAAATCAAATTAGGCTACAGGAGGTCGAAATACCGAAAACAAGGAAGGATTTGAATACAAATCTGAGGTATAAGGAATTTTACCCGATGGTGAAAATCCAACGGTAAAAGGAATATAAAATACCGGTTTGTCCTGCGGAACAAACACCAGCTGTACGTAAGGTCCGGATATGTTCTTAAACGGAAGCTGCATATCACGATCAGAATCATTGTCTTTTAAATCTTCTCCCCAGTAATGCATTTCTAAAAAATCAAAAAAACTGATATCATGTCTTTGCTGATGTTCCTTAAAATGCTCCAGCAATATCGGCAATTTATAAAACTGCTGAAAGAACCCAATATTGGATACAATTAAAAAGATGAAGAGATATATAATGATTTTTCGCACCTCACAAATTTAAACGATGTCACAAAATAATTTTACACTTATAACAAGAAGCCACTAACTTTTATGACTTTACTTGTTTACAGCAACAAAAATTACAATTATCACATTAAAAGCTAAAAATTAAAGAATTTTACCTATTTCAAAAGTTAATTCAAAGCAACTATTCTCAATTCAAAATTAAAATAATCCATCCTAAAGTGTTTTTACTCAAAAAGAGCTTCAAAATTCTAAAATTACGCCCCCTTTTCTATTTCAAAATGGACGAGAATAATTCCATAAAAAATTTGCTAAAAAGTTCCTAAAACCAGGCTAAATGCTACTTCCCTGCTGGTTTGCTCTCCTCATTTAACTTATTGTAAGAATCACAAATAAAATAAGTGTTTTCATCTCTCTTTTTATCTGTAAAAATTACACGTAACTTCTTTTTTACAATTTAATAATGGCTGCAAAAAGACTTTAAACACATAAATACAAGTTGCTTAAAATCAACACATTAAATAATAAAAATTATAAATATTTAAAGACAAGTGTACGTTCATTCGTATAAATTTTAAAAAAAACTTTTTTTCTGTCAGATTAATTTATACTTTTGTTTCGAACTATTCTTATTCATTCTAAATAAGAATTACTTACAAATTTATTTTTATTTGGCCAAAATAAAAAAGAATTTTCTTAGAAAAATTTCCAAAATAAATGAAAATTAAGAACAACCCCAGCAAAATCAAGCTATCAGACTCTTCTTATAAATTAAACAAAATTTCGAAGAACATCCGTAACAGGAGAAGCGTCTATGCCAATCAGTTTATCAAGGGAGAATTACCGGATCAATTGCTTGAAGAAATTTTGACGAATGCCACCTGGGCTCCTACTCACAAAATGACAGAACCCTGGAGGTTTATCGTTTTTAGGGGCAAATATTTGAAGAAGTACGGCGAATATATGGCTCACTATTACAAAGATTTTTATACTGAATTATCTCCCGAAGATCAAAAAGACAAGCTTTCTTATCTCGAAAATTATCCGCTCAATGCAGCCTGCATGATTGGAGTAGTCATGGTGAAAAACACCAAAATTGACCTGCCTGAATGGGAAGAAATTGCTGCAGTCTCTTCTGCTGTACAAAATATTGCGCTTACCTGCCATGCTCATAAAATGGGCAGTTACTGGAGTACCAAAGGAGTAGCTATCGATTATGTGGCAAAATTTGGTCTCTCAGAAAATGAAAAATCACTAGGGCTTCTTTATCTGGGATATTATCCCGAAGCCTTAAAACCTTCCAAAAAAAAGAGAACCCCTTTATCTAAAAAAGTCGTCTACCTCGACTGAAAAATAACTTTAACCCCTTAAAACAACTATTTTATGAATACCACATTGATTCGTACAGAAGTCACCGAAAAAGGAGTCCAGCCGGACCAGGATTTTTATAAAGACATTTTTCATCAAAACTCCGGAACAGAATACGCTCAGGCCATGAAATTAGCACAGGAACGCGTTTCGAATTTCCTAAAAAACAATAAAAAACCTTTCAGCGGAATCAAACCTGAGGAAATCAGAGCCAAAGTTGAAGAGATAGATTTTGACACTCCACTACCCGATTACGAAAGTCTGCTGAACGAAGTAGACGAGCTTTATGTGAACCACGCTACTGCCTTTCACCTTCCGGAATATATTGCCCACTTAAACTGTCCCGTTGTTATTCCCGCACTAGCTGCCGAAATTCTGATCAGCGCCATCAACTCCTCACAAGATACTTACGACCAAAGTGCCGGTGGAACTTTTATCGAAAGAAAACTGATTGACTGGACAAGCGAGCAGATCGGCTATACTCAGGGCGATGGTGTTTTTACAGCGGGAGGCTCTCAAAGTAATTTAATGGGGCTGCTATTGGCGAGAGATTACTATGCTTTGCAGTATCAGAAATGGAATATCAAATTGGAAGGTCTTCCTCCGGATGCACACAAATACAGAATTTTTGTTTCGGACAAGGCGCATTTCAGCAATCATAAAACTACCTGGGTTTTAGGTCTTGGAGAACAGGCAATCGTAAACGTCGGAGTGGATCAAAGATACCGTATGGATCCTGAAAAACTGGAAAAAGCAATTGCTGACGAAATTAGGAGAGGAAACATTCCAATTGCTATTACCGCAACAGCAGGTACGACCGATTTCGGTAATGTTGATCCTCTAAAAACCATTGCTGATATTGCCAACCGCTATAATTTATGGCTTCACGTAGATGCAGCTTATGGATGTGGATTATTACTGACAGAAAAACAAAGGCATTTATTAAACGGTATCGAACTTGCCGATTCTGTAACCATCGATTACCACAAATCGTTCTTCCAGCCGGTGAGCAGTAGTGCTTTTATTGTAAAAGACAAACTTCAGCTCAACATTATCAAGCATCATGCTGATTATTTGAATCCAAAAGAACAAAATTACGATGTGCTTCCGGCTCAGGTTAATAAATCGATTGTTCAGACTACACGCCGTTTTGATGCTTTGAAACTTTGGTTTACACTACGTTATATGGGCAAGAAAAAACTTGGACAATTTACTGAAGCCCTAATCGAAATCACTCAACAAACCGCTGCCTACATTGAAGCCGATCCGAATTTTGAACTGTTATGCCACTCTGATATTGGTATTTTATTGTTCCGCTATCTGGACGGACCCGTTGAATCAAACTCTTGCGACGTCAACAAATACATCAAAGAGAAGCTTTTCTATGGCGGAGAAGTACTGGTCGCCAGCACCAAAGTAAATGGAGAATTCTACTTGAAGTTCACCATTTTAAATCCTCTTACCACCCTAAATGATATTAAAAACATTCTTAACCTCATAAAACAAAACGGAGATGAATACCACAGACTCAACTAATTTTTACCAACTGGCAGAACAAGTAAACTACAAATCCCTGCTCAACTGCTATTGCAGAGAATTTAGCAATTGGATCCAATACGAAGGTGTTCCGAAATACGACCCTGCTTTGGCCGAATTTATGAAAACTATCGACCATAGCTCTTTTCTTAAATTTGATTTCACTGCTATTGGTCAGGAAGTTTTTGCTCCCTTGGTTTATTTTTCTGAAAGTGGCGTACATGCTTTCGGATTTCCCGTAGTGTCACGAACTATTGCAACAGATGCATTCCGAGAAATAAATCCGATCGAATTTACGGAACTTGTTGCGGCTTATTCTAAAACAGAAAACCCTGATATTGATCCTGTTCCTACGCAAAAACGCATGCAAAACAGCATCGAGAATCTGGCACTTTATCTGGAACATTACAAAAACAGTGATCGTACAGCCAACAATCCGGAACAGTCCTTTATAGCTTCTGAACAATCTTTGATCCTGGGACATACCGTGCATCCGTTGCCAAAAAGCAGAGAAGGATTTACAAAAGACGAATTGGTTCAATATTCTCCTGAAACCCAAGGACAATTCCCACTCCACTATTTCCTGATTCACCCGGAAAATGTAGCCGAAAAAAGTGCCGAAGACTATTTGATTACCGATTATCTGAGAAAAGAAGTTTCGCAATTTGCTGATAAAAATGCCAAAGAATTACTGGATTTCTATTCGCAATACAAAATAGTACCGGTTCACCCTTGGGAAGCAACTTATTTATTGGAGCAAAAAGAGGTTAAAGAAATGCAGTCTAAACAGCTTCTTTTCAGTTTGGGGCAATTTGGACCTTCTTATGCAGCGACCTCATCTGTGCGTACCGTTTACAATGCCGACAGTGAATGGATGTATAAATTCTCTCTGCATGTAAAAATCACTAATTCCTTCCGTGTCAATTACCTACACGAATTAAATCGTGGTTATGATGCTGCGCAGTTGATGAAAACAGATTGGGGAAAAGGAATCCAGAAAGATTACCCTCAAATTCAGCTTGTTACTGATCCTGCGTTCATTACAGTGGTTTATGAGGATAAAATTATTGACGGTTTCAGTACCAGTATTCGTCAAAATCCTTTTCATGGAGCCAACGCTAATAAAAATGTGACACTGGTAGCTTCTTTGACGCAGGATAACATTTTGACTGAACTGCCAAGAATCGTAACTCTGATTGAAGAATCGGCCAAAAGACAAGACTTAACAGTAGCAGACACTGCTATTGCCTGGTTCAAACAATATCTGAATATCAGTCTAACGCCTTTAATTGGTATTTTCAACAAATACGGATTTGGTTCAGAATTTCACCAACAGAATGTTATGGTTGAATTCGATGAAAATCTTTTCCCGTCAAAATTCTATTTCAGAGACAATCAAGGATACTTTTTCCGTCAGGGACAGGTAGAAGAACTAGAACGTTTGATTCCGGAATTTGGTAAAGACAGCCGTTCTTTTATTGCTGAAAAAAGAATCATTGATTTCTGGGGGTATTATTTCTTAATCAATCACTTGCTTGGAATTGTGAGCGCTTTGGGTAAGAACAAACTTGCCGACGAAGATACACTGCTTAACCTGATTTACGAAGCGATCAAAAAAGAGGGAGAATCAGATGTTACCGGTTTAGTTTCTCATTTTACCGAAAGTGTCAAATTAATCGTAAAAGGAAATTTACTAACCAGTTTAAACAATATGGATGAGGCCAGTGCACCAAGAACCAATCCGGCGGTGTACAAAACTTTCCCAAATCCTTTAAACAGACACTTTTTTTCTAAAAAATTAATTCAGCCACAAGCAAACACTACTGTTTTCAGTCGTTATTTTGAGAAAGAAAATGTAACAATCACCTTGCGTCCGGTAGATGTAGACAAAGATTTGGAGATGCTTCACGAGTGGTTTCACCGCGAACATGCTTTGAAAATCTGGCAGATGAACTGGCCCATTCGCGATTTAGAGGTGTTTTATCGCACGTTGCTTCCGGGTGGTCACTCGCACAGTTACATTGGAGAAGCTAATGGTGTTCCTACTTTTAATATCGAAGTGTATTGGGCAAGCCGTGACATTGTGGGAGAATACTATGACGTACTTCCGTCTGATTATGGAACGCATCAGTTTATCGCGCCAACAGATCCGAAGCTAAAATACGGTTCTCCGGCAACTCAGTCTATGATGGATTTTGTATTGAGCGAATCAAAAGTAGGCAAAATGGTAGGTGAAGGTTCTGTAGATTCTATCGCTTCGATGATGAACAAAGCTCACGTTGGATTTAAAATTCAAAAAGTAATCGAAATGCCTCATAAAAAAGCCAACCTGAACTTCTGTTACAGAGAATGGTACTGGGCTAAATTCCCGGCTGCTGAAGAGTTTCAAAAAAATATCGTTTCAGCCTCACAAGTTTAATTCATAAAATAACCACAATGAATACAGAAAAAATATATTCGGTAATCGGAATTGGAATTGGTCCTTTCAACCTTGGACTTGCAGCACTTATCGAACCCATTGAAGATTTATCAGCACTGTTTTTTGATCAATCGGAAGGCTTTGACTGGCACCCGGGTTTAATGTTAAACAATGCCACTTTACAGGTTCCGTTTTTAGCCGATTTGGTTACAATGGCCGATCCTACGAATAAATACAGCTTCTTAAATTACATCAAACAAAGCGGACGTGCTTATAAATTTTACATCCGTGAAAATTTCTTTATCTACAGAAGAGAGTACAATGAATATTGCAAATGGGCGGCGGCTCAGTTAAGTAACCTTAAATTTTCACACAAGGTGATTTCAATTGACCCTGTTGATGATGTGTACAAAGTTACGGTGATCCATACTCAGACGTGTGTTACGACTGTTTATTATACGCATAAAATAGTTTTAGGTACGGGAACTTCACCACATGTACCTGATTTTATTGACACCGAAGCTCTTCCAAATGTGATTCATGCCTCTCAATATTTGTATTTCAAACCTCAGATTCAGAAAAATGCGTCGGTAACAATCATTGGTTCAGGACAAAGTGCTGCCGAGGTATTCCGTGATCTTTTACCGGATACGGAAGACGGATTGCAATTGAAGTGGTTCACCCGTTCGTCACACTTCTTCCCGCTTGACAATAAATCCAAACTGACTTTGGAGTTGACTTCTCCGGAATATGTAGATCATTTTCACAGTCTTTCGGCACAAAAAAGAAAACAGCTTTTAGACAGTCAGCATGGATTATACAAAGGGATTGATCACGAATTGATTAACGAGATTTTCGACAGCTTGTACGAGATGAGCTTAGAAGACACTCCACTAAATGTAGAATTGCGTTCGAACATGCGTCTGACTTCGGTAAAAGAAGATATCGATGGTTCGCATTTACTTGATTTTGTACAAACAGAACTGGAGCAGCCTTTCGAGGATCAAACCGATTATGTGATTCTGGCAACGGGTTACAAATACAAAGAACCTGCTATTCTTTCAGGAATTCAGGACAAAATTGGCCGACTGGAAAATGGCTTATTCAAAGTGCATCGCAATTATACTATTGACAAAAACGGTACGGATATTTTTGTTCAGAATGCTGAATTACATACGCATGGACTTTCGACTCCGGACTTGGGAATGGGTGCTTATCGAAATTCGTACATCATTAACCAAATCGCTAATCGTGAAGTTTACAAAGTTGAAAAACGTATTGCTTTTCAACAATTCGGAGTACAAAGAGCAACTCCTGAATTTTCATCAGCGAATGTTTTGGAATTAGTAAACGAACAAGTCAACCATTAGATCATACTAAAAATCAACTCAGATGATAACCCCAGAAAATACCTTTAAAGACGCTCAGCACCTCAACGCCGATATTTGGAATCAGGTCAATCGAAACTTACTCGCCAAAAGTATTTCGGAATTGATGCGTGAAGACGTCGCAAACCCACAAATAACTGCTAAAGATGAGGATGGTCTTACTCATTTTAGATTAGAAACCGACACAGCGAGTATTTACTATACTTTTTCAGCTTATCCAAGGTTTCTTAACTATTGGCATATCGTTAAAGACAGCCTTTGTAAAGTGGAGCATGAAGTAAAATTAGAGCATATCGATGTCCCTAATTTCT
This sequence comes from Flavobacterium sp. WG21, assembly GCF_000335775.1. Taxonomy (NCBI): domain Bacteria; kingdom Pseudomonadati; phylum Bacteroidota; class Flavobacteriia; order Flavobacteriales; family Flavobacteriaceae; genus Flavobacterium; species Flavobacterium sp. WG21. The sequence goes on along the minus strand of NZ_AMYW01000005.1, from coordinate 160,529 downwards.
TTATCGAACTTCAGGAAACTTTTGGTATCAACTCTTTTACCCTGGCCCATTATATCGAAGAGTTACTGCATACCTTATACGCTGATGCTTACATTCAGTCAAACCGTCGTGTGCCTGCCGCGGAACTAGCCGATGCTGATTTTCAAACGATCGAACACAGTCTCGATGGCCACCCGTGGGTAATTGTAAACAAAGGCCGTATTGGTTTTGACTCGGAAGATTATACGAAATACAATCCCGAGTCTGATCAAAGAACACGTTTAATTTGGATTGCTGCTCATAAAAACAGAGCTAATCTACGCTTACAGACCGATGTGGACGATCAGGATTTTTATGAAAATGAAATTGGCAAAGAAAAACTGGATGCCTTTAGAAACAAGTTAGCGGCATTGAATGTAAATCCGTATGATTATGTTTTTATTCCGGTGCATGTATGGCAATGGCAAAATAAACTTGTGATGCAATTTTCTAATGATATTGCTTCCAAACATCTTATCCCATTAGAATTAACCGAAGACATTTACAGTCCTCAACAAAGCATCCGTACTTTTTTCAACGAAAGTGCACCTCATAAACATTATGTAAAAACATCAATGTCTATTTTAAACACCAGTCATGTCAGAGGTTTGTCTCCTAAACAATTATTGATAGCGCCACGTTTGACAGAGTATCTGAAAAATGTTCTTAAAAAAGACGAGCACTTGCAAAAAATGGGAGTTGTACTTTTAGGCGAAGTCGTTTCGGTTACCTACGCCCACCCAAGTTATAGTAAAATTGACAATCCTCCTTACCAGTACAATGAATATCTGGGTGCTATGTGGCGCGAAAGCCCTATAAATTCCCTTAGAGAAGGAGAGAATTTAATGACGATGGCGGCATTATTATATGTAGACAACACCGGAAAAAGTCTTGTACAAGAACTTATAGAAAAATCAGGTCTTTCTACAGAACAATGGCTCAAAGCTTATATGACTGCGTATCTTAAACCAGTGCTTCAGATTTATTACCAGCATTCGTTATCTATCGATCCACATGGACAAAATGTGATTCTGATTCTAAAAGATTATGTACCAACACGTATTGCCTTGCAGGACTTTGTGGGAGATATTTTAATTAATGAAGAAGCAAAGAAAAAATTGCCACAGGAATTTATTGATAACTTGTTTAATGCCTCTCCAAATCCGGAAAATGCACCGTTAACGATACTTATCGCCATTTTTGATGCCTTCTTCAGATACCTGAGTCACGTTATGATTACAAACGCTAACTATACAGAGAAGGAATTCTGGAATTGTGTTTACGATATTATCATCGAATATCAGGCAGAACATCCTGAGCTTCAGGAAATCTTCGACAAGTACAATATGTTTATACCTGAATTCAAACGTCTTATTTTCAATAGCCGACGTTTGTATAATGGTTATGAAGAAACAGCCGGATTTCCACACATGAAGAAAAGTGGTTTTGTACCGAATCCGTTACATCAGCTAATCCATGAAGAAATAGTAACAGCAAAAGAAAACTAATGAAAGAAGCCCTTTTAAAAACACGCTCCTTCTTTGGTTTATTAAGGCGTTCTCTTGCCGGAAGTGAAAAAAACTTCACTTCGGGCAGTATTAACAAAACCATTCTTTTACTGTCAGTTCCAATGGTGGTTGAGCTTCTGATGGAATCACTATTTGTATGTTCCAATCTCTTCTTTGTTAGCCGATTGGGTACGAATGCTATTTCAATTGCGGGAGCGACCACTACTTTCATCACTTTTTGTTATTCGGTTTCCATTGGTTTGGGGATAGCGGCTTCAGCGATGATTTCCAGAAGAATTGGCGAGAAAAAATTCAAAGCGGCAGGTCAGACCACCATGCAGGTGATTTATGCTACAGTGCCTATTGCCGTCCTGATTAGTATTGTGTGCACCATCTGGACCACCGATATTATGAGTGCCATGGGACTTTCGGCTGCTATGGTTGAGGAAGGAAGAACTTACGGCATCGTCATGTTTGCTTCCAGCGGATTTTTGATTCTTCGAATCGTCGTAAATGGAATCTTCCGAGGTGTTGGAGACGCCTCGACTGCTATGAGAATACTTTGGCTTTCCAATGCGTTGAACATTATACTGTGCCCCGTATTTATTTATGGCTGGGGTCCTGTTCCGGCATACGGTTTATTGGGAGTTGGGCTGGCCACTTTAATTGCAAGAGTAATTGGAGTGCTGTATCAGGCCTGGTATCTGATAAGAGCAAAAACCATGTTAAAAATTGGTCTGGCACAAATGGTCTTTAATCTTGCTATTTTCAAAAGAGTACTAAAACTGGCTTTTGGCGGTACCGTACAATTCATCATTCCGGCATCAAGCTGGGTGTTCATGATCAAAATCATGTCGCATTTTGGCGAAAGTGCTCTTGCCGGATACATTCTGGCGCAAAGAGTCACTTCGATTGCTACGATGCCAGCCTGGGGTCTTGGAAATGCTGCAGGAATCTTAACCGGACAAAATCTGGGAGCGAAACAGCCCGAACGCGCCGAAAAATCAGTTTGGAGAGCGGGAATGTTAAACATGGGATTTCTGGTTTTAATTGGAATTTCCTGGATATTCCTTGCTGTTCCGGTCATAAAAATCTTTACTGATATTCCTGAGGTGATTTCTTTTAGTACCATGTACATTCATCTAATTTCGATAGCCTACATCTTATTAGGTTATACGATGGTGATTTCAAGAGCCCTTAATGCTGCCGGTGAAGTAAAAGTGGTGACCTGGCTATACATCCTGATGTTCTATGTCATACAGATTCCGCTTGCCTATGCTCTGGGAATTTCTTTTGACCTGGGATCAAATGGTGTTTTTACCGCCATCCTTATTTCAGAAATTATATTGGCCGTGGCTTGTATTGTCGTCTTCCGAAAAGGAAAATGGAAACATACAAAGGTTTAAAACTAAACCGGTTCAAAATATGTCACCCCGTTGGGGTTTATTGAAACGATTTTACCAATTTCTATAAATATTTTGCCCCGATGGGGCTTAACATTTATAAAAAGCTCCAAAAAGGAGCGCTATATCTGTAGAATTACGTTCCAATGGGATAACATTTATAAAAGCTCCAAAGGAGCGTCATATTTATAGAATTACGTTCCAATGAGATAACATTTGTAAAAGCTCCAAAGGAGCGACATATCTATAGAATTACGTTCCAATGAGATAGCATTTGTAAAAGCTCCAAAGGAGCATCATATTTATAGCATTTATAACGTATTTTTTGCAAAAGCTCCGGAGGGCGTCATATCTATTGCATATGAGTTGCATCAAAAAACATTAAACAACAAATAAAAAATATCAATTTAATATTAAATAATAAAACAATGAGTACAATAGAACAATTACACGGAGTATTTGCAAGAGCTTTTGAAATTCCTGTTGAATCAGTAAACGACGGACTGGAATATCAGGCTATAGCCGAATGGGATTCGATGAGTCATTTGGTATTAGTAGAAGAACTTGAAAGTACTTACAAAATCTCAATCGAAATGGAAGACATTCTGGAGATGGGAAGTGTAGCAAAGATTAAAGACATTCTTAAAAAATACGGATTTGAAATCAATTAGAATAGACCACTAAACTTATGGAACTATACGATTTAATCAGAAAAAATGAAAAGCTGACTTTTACCGACGCCAGTACCGGAGTTTCAAAAACTATTGCAGAAATGGATCAGTCACTGGAAATCGAAAACATCCGTTCAGTTGTTTTTATTTACAATGACAATCAGTTACCGGCTATTGAAACGCTTTTAAATTTTTACCAGAGCAGGTTTACGATTGCTTTGTTGGGAATGGGTTTACTAGAAAATTTTAAGGAAAATCTGGAACAGAAATATACTCCTTATTATATCTACGACCCTACGCGAACTGAAATAGAAGGTTATACGGCTGTAAATGCCTCAGAAACGATAGTATTGTTTAAACGAAATGTAAATTTAATTTACCCGATACATGCCAAAATAAAACTTTTGCTAAGTACTTCCGGTACTACAGGATCGCCTAAATTTGTTAGGCTTTCTGATGAAAACCTGGTGCACAATGCAAAATCGATTATGGAGTATATGCCTATCCGGTCAGATGATGTAGTGCCTTTAAATGTACCTATTAATTTTGTGTATGGCTTGTCGATTTTCACCACCAATTGTATCAAAGCCAGTCAGATTGTTTGTACAGATAAAGATGCTTTTCAAAAAGAATTCTGGGCCGATTTCAAAAACTACGGATACTCTACCTTAGGTGGAGTTCCGTACTTCTATGAGATGTTGTACAGTATCGGATTCTTCAAGAAAGATCATCCGTCTTTACGCTACCTGACTCATACGGGCGGAATGCTGAACCACAAACTAATTGAGGCAATTTCAGATTTTAGTGAGAAATTCGGCAAACAATTCTTTGCGCAGTATGGACAAACAGAAGCTTCCGGTCGTATGGCTTATCTGCCTCCAAAAGATCTGCTACGAAAAGGAACTTCTATTGGTTTACCAGTTAAAAATGGACGTTTTGAGATTGATAACGAAACAGAGGAACTGATTTATATTGGTCCAAATGTATACGGCGGTTATGCCAATGTGAGAGCTGATCTTCAGTTTTATGAGGAACAGGAAAGACTCCACACCGGAGACAAGGCCAGACAAGACGAAGAAGGTTACTACTATATTGTAGGCCGAATCAAACGAATCGTGAAATTGTTCGGAGTACGTCTCAATCTTGACGAAACAGAATTATTACTGAAAGATGCATTGGGCGGACAAACGTTTATCTGTATCGGAATAAACGATAAGCATCTGGCCGTAATGTACACCGACGAAAATCTGAACAAAGAATTGATTCTGAAAGTGCTAAAAGCCAAACTAAATCTCCATGCCAGTTCTTTAAAAGTGATGCACATAGAAGACGTTCCGCTTACACCAAACGGAAAAGTAAACTATCCTTTACTTAAGGAGTCACTGGAATTAGAAGGAGCTTTATAGGTTTTCAGTCACAGTCGCAGTTTACAGTCGTATTACCAAGTTTCAGTGATTACTGACACTGTAAACTGTAAACTGTGACTTTTTTATATCCTTCAAAACAAAAAAAGGCTCCTGACAAAACCGCGTCAGGAACCTTTTAAATAAAAAAACAAAATAATACTATTTGAAAAGCTATCTCTTAGAAGCTATACCCCAGTGCTAAATTAAATCTGGTACCGTTTCCTCTTGTATAATTGGCATTTGTACCATAAAATTGAGAAGTCGTTGGATAATAATCTGTATTGAATATGTTTTCAATTCCAAGTTTAACACGGATGCTATCTGTTACTTTATAAGCAGATGCCAGATTCCATAAATTGAAAGAATGAATTGGTCCTTCACCAATGGCATAAGCTCCTTTGGCATTTGGTTTGAAAACATCACGATCACCAACGTACATCCAGTACAATTCAACATTTAATCTTTTACCGCCATACTTTGCGTAACCTGTAATTTTAACCGGAGGGATTCGGTTTGATTTCAAATAAATATCGTTTGGTCCGTAAAAGTTTCCGTCAGAATCTTTATCCCCTCTTCCCTGTACATTTGCATAGTTACCCCCTACTGTCAATTCCTTAAGAATTTGGTAATCGGCCTGAACTTCATATCCCCAAACTCTTTCCGGCAAACGTTCTGCTACTAAAAATCCGTCTACCTGAATCAAATTGGTTCCTAATTTTGATGTACTCAAATAATAAGAAGCACTTAAATTGAATTTCCCTAACTGACTGCTAAAACCTCCTTCATAGTTGTTGACAATAATTGGTTCTGTCTCTAACTTAGAGATGGCATCCTGTTTTGCATTGGTTAAAACCCTTCCTAAATCAAATACAGAAAAAGCCTGAGAAAAACTCACAAACGGATTGAAGAATTTAAATCTTGAATATCGAATACCTGTATTAAAAACAAAAGCATCATAATTAAGTTCTCCACCTTTTACAGCAATACTTCCCGCCCCATTTGCACCGGTAGCAAGAGTATTATAATCGTCGATATTAATTTTAATATTTTCTGCACGCAAACCTGCTTTTACATTCCAGTCGCCAAACAGCTGTGTCGATAATTGTGCATATGGTGCCAGATTGACCATATCGATGTTCGGAACCCAAACACGTCCGTCAACCAGTTTTTGATTCGTTTTATCGTTCAGTAAATCGAATCCATAAGTCACATCACCCGTGAAGTTTGACGAAATTACAAAAGGAGAATTCAAATATACTCTTAGCCCTTTTTTGGTAGATGCTGTTTGTGATTGTCCACTTCCGTAGAAAAAAGTAGAGTTAGAAAATGCCGTCAGGAAATCCTGAAAATACAAGTTAGCTGTAAGTGAAGTGCTTCCAAAAATCCCTCTGTTTACATATTGAAGATTAGCGTTGTGATTGTAACGATTTCCTTCGTCTACACCAGGCCTGTTACCCAATACTCCAATTGCCGGGCTTACACCGTATACTCCATTTTTAAGGATAAAATCCGAATCCTGATTCGAACTGAAGTAATTGTACATGAAGTCAATTCTTTGCTTAGCGGTTAAATCGTAACCTACTTTGGTAAACACATTATACGTTTTAGTTTCCCCTAATCCGTATTCAGGAGAAATAACCTTCCCTCCTCCATCACGAAAAACACCCGTTTTTTCATAAGTTCCGCCTACCATATAGTTGAACTTACTGATTTTTCCGTAAAACTGCTGATTGAATCGGTATCCTAATGTACTGTCACCTTTTATATTTCCGTTAGTTCCTGCCTCACTGTATCCGGCAAATTTCTTCTGAGTTTTACCTGATTTTGTAATGTAATTAATCAAACCTCCGTCAGCACCATTCCCATAAATGGCAGTTGCTCCCTTAATGACTTCGATACGTTCAATTACCGAAGGATCTATAGAACGCAGTTCACGTCCTGCAGATTTCAATGGCGTTGATTGCGGAATTCCATCAATCAAAACTAAGGGATTTCTACCGCGAAGAGTCTGACCGTAATTCCCTGTATTGTTTGTACCCGATCCTAAGCCCGGAACTGCAAATGCCACAGTATTGGCAATATTTGAACTTACAATTGATAAGTCTTCAATATCCTTAGCGTTGATTACGGTTACCGAAGAAGGTGTTTTTGATAAGGTTTCTACTTTTCTGCTCGCTGAAACTATAATTTCATCGAGTTGGTCACCATTGTCTTCAGAAGCTCTGGTTTCTTTACCATTAAATTTCAATTGCAAAGTCACATTGGTCGTTTCATTGTTGGCAACCGTAACTTCCTGTTCAATCGTTTCGTAACCCGATAATGACGCTTGCAGTGTATAAATATTCTCTGCAATTTTATTCAGTCTAAAGCTGCCGTCGCTATTTGAAATGGTTTTATATTTTGAATTTTTAAGTGTAATAATAACTCCCGAAGCCGATTTTCCGTCAGAGGTTGTGATTTGTCCTTTAATTTTTCCACCATTTTGTTGTGCAAAAGAAGAAAAGACCGAAAATAAGAGGCTGATAATAAATAAAAACTTTGATGTTCTTAAACTAAGATATTTCATTGATTTTAATTTTTTGGTTAGTGATTTTATTCTTATTTAGAATTAATAAAAACAGCGCAAAAATAAAGATTAATAATTGTTTAACAAGTATTATTTCGATTTATTCTATAGAATATTTAATAATTCATGCGCCTTTGTCAGAAAATAAATCAGTTTCTTGATAAAAAAGCAATATTACAGGAGCAGCAGCTTAAAAAATTGTACGAATGCCACAAAACGATTCAAAATGAATCTGTAAGTTTTCTCTTCTCAAAGTTTAAGACTACTCCATTCAAAAGTTAATAAATGAGCATTTTTGAGGTTTTACGGCTCTTTTTTTTATTCAAAAAATAAAGATTTAGTCTAAATAAGTATAAATTTGCGACGCATTTTCTGTGGATTCAAGTTTAATTCTAACCGAAAATGATACTATTAGGGTGTGAACCAGAGTGCCAATAAAACCAAATAAGCTACTAAATGAAGAAAGGAATAAAAAAAACGATCAGACAAATACATTTATGGCTGGGGCTTGGCTCAGGTTTAATCGTTTTTATTGCGGCCTTAACCGGCAGTATTTTGGTTTTTGAAAAAGAAATTGACTCATTCTTACATCCTCAATACTATAAGGTTTCATCTGTAGGGACTACCAAAAAAACGATTGATTATTGTACAGACGTTCTTCAGAAACAATACGACATCAAAAAAATCACCCGAATTTCTACCTTCAATGATCCTTCGCGTACCTTCCAAATTCTGGCAAAGGATGCTGATAAAAAGGCACAATTTTTTTCTATTGATCCTTATACCGGAAAAGTGCTCGCCACAACACCTCAGGAAAGTCGATTTTTTGTGGTCGTACTTTCACTCCACAGACAATTGCTAATGGGTGATGCAGGTCAGCTTATTATGGGATCTTCCTGTATTATTTTTGTTCTGATGCTGATCACAGGTATGGTGTTATGGTGGCCGAAAAAAATTAAAAATTTAAAACAACGACTAAAGGTAAAATGGAGCGGTTCCTTCAAAAGAATCAATTGGGATTTTCATTCTACTTTTGGCTTTTACAGCTTTTTAGCTTTACTTATTATTTCGCTAACCGGTCTTTCCTTTGCCTTCGACTGGTTTCAAAATGGTCTTTACTTTCTGGCTGATGGAACTACCAGTAAAAAACTGTCTTTAAAAGTAGAGAATCCAACAAAAATAGATCCTAAGCTCAATAATACCGCTTTTTATCAAAGTATTTACAATAAGACCGACAGTATTTTTCCTTATACCGGAAATATCCAAATTAGAATGCCGGTGGATACAATTAATAGTATTACCGTTCTGAAGGAAGATCTCGAAAGAATCATTCCACATCAATCCAGCTCGGCTTATTTTGATAAGTATACGGCGGAAAATATTGAAAACAGACCTTATAAATCCTATTCAAACGGTGACAAACTGAAACGTTTGATGTATCCTATTCATACCGGAAGTGTTTATGGATTAACCACCAAAATAATTGCTTTTTTGGTTTGCCTTTTTGCTGCGACATTACCAATTACGGGACTAATCATTTGGCTCGGCAGAAAGAAAAAGTAGTTTTTTGACGAAACAAATCGCCTTATTCAGTTGTTGTATTTCTTTGGAAAAATTTTCTTACCTGTTGGGTAATTAGAATCCTTTTGCTCTGTTTTTCGAAATAAAAACAATCGTAAGTTGCTATATTTCAAAAATTTAACTAAATTTAATCCCCCCATTTCTAATAAATCTTTTTAGGACTTGTTTAATCTGTTGGCTAAAATCTCAAAAACATGAAATGGTTCAACACTTTAGTAATAAAAAAGTTTACGGAAAGACTTTCGAAACCCGTTTCTAATGATGGTTCTCTTCATCTGGAAAAGGGCAGACAGTTTTATTTGTCGAATCGGTTTCAGGATGCCCTGCTGCATTTAAACTGTGCGATCAATTCCGGATTTGATCAGGGGGTTTATGCCTTAAGAGGAACTTGTCTTCAAAAACTGGATTACCATTATAATGCTATTGAGGATTTTGACAAAGCCATTGAAACTGATCCTTTAGAGTTTTCTATTTACTACAGTCGGGCGGTATCCAAAAGAGCAATCTTAGATTTTACAGGCCATATAGAGGATTTGCACAATGCAATCTATTACTACAAGAAACATTCAACTATCGAAAATCAGGTGCTCAGAGCGTTCGAAGCCCATTTACAGGCTGCTAAAATGGATATAGAGGGCCCAATTCAAAACAGACATGAAATTCGCAAAGCTCCATCGTTAGAAATAAAATCGTTAATCAGGGATTCTCTCAACCTCATTAAAAAAGCAAAGGGTAGAAATGTAACGGTGAATTGATTTCTGTTCTATTTTATAAAGCTTCTTTTTTGTTTTAAAGTGCACTAAAAAAAGTATAAGGATGAGGCGGATTCGTTTCACGAAAACGCTGATGAAAACGGATTTTTAGAAGAATAAAATGCGCTACCATAATAGAATAATCCTATCCCGGATAAAATAAAAAAATCCGTGCAGATCCGCGTCTTCGCCTAGCGAATCCGTGTCATCCGTGTGCCATGATCCTAACTATAAAAAATACAAAAGTTCACACTAAGACTTACCTTCTTTTGCAACTCACCCGCTAATTGTGTTATATTTACCATACTAAACTGAAGTTTTTATTATGGAAGATTTTTTAATTGGTATTGGAAAGAGATTAAAAGAGATCAGGAAGAAAAATGCATTAACCATACACGAAGTAGCCAACAGAGCCGGAGTTAGCAACGGTTTGATTTCCAGAATTGAAAACGGAAGAACAATTCCTTCCTTACCCGTTTTGATTGAATTGATCCAATCCTTAAATACGGATGTGAGTTATTTTTTTGAAGGCGTTGAAAATACCAAGAATGCGAAATACATTCATATTAAAAAAGAAGATTATCAAAAAATAGAAAAAGAGGACCGTGCTGAAACTACCGGTTTTAACTATTATCATATTTTCAGTAAAAGCATTAACTCTATTGGTTTTGAAGCTGTAATTCTTGACGTGGAACCTAACTGTAAACGCGAAAAAGTAATTACAGATGCCTGGGAGTTCAAATACATCATTAAAGGAAGTGTGACTTATATTATAGATGATGCAGAAGTGGTTGTCAATGAAGGTGATTCACTATGTTTCAACGGAAGGCATCCGCACGTGCCTCAAAACCGAACAACAGAAAACTGTGTGATGCTGGTACTTTATTTTTATTCTGAGAGTAATAGTTAGTTTTTTTTAACCGCAAAGAACGCTAAGTTATTTTTACAGGTCAAACCTTTTAAAAAACAAAGTTCGCAAAGCTTTGTAAATAAAACTTCGCGAATCTTGCATAACATCTTTGCGCTCTTTGCGGTTAAACCATCTCTTTACATTAAAAAACTTTGCGAACCTTGCGTAACATCTTTGCGCTCTTTGCGGTTAAACTCCAAGCCAGAATCAAATCAAAAAGGCTACCTTCAAAAATGAAGATAACCCTTTAAAAAACAAAAAACACAAATTTTTTAGTTCGCTGTCGGAAGCCATGAACGGCCGTCTAAAGACCAGCTTGTATTGATGGGTACACCAAACCATTGCAATGAAGAATAGGCGATATCTACCATCTTTGGAACTGCTCCTGTTGCGGTACCACATTTTAAGGTAGCTGTACTGCTTATCCATGTTGGAGTATTTGGAAAAGCAAGGTTTACCTGCTGAACGCTTGAATCGGTAAAACTATTTCCTGATCCGTTATCTCCTTTCCAATATCCAATAAGATTGGAGTAATCCGGATGTGAAGCGGTAACTGAAGAACAGGTATAATTTAAAATCGAAGCTTCCGATAAGGCTTTGTTCCATACGCGTACCTCAGCAATATTTCCGTTTACATTGGCACCATAGGTGAGCGTTCCGTCTTGTCCTATCGCAAAAGGCAGTCCGGAAGTCAGACTTCCAAAACTGGCGCCAATAGCAGCCTGCCCCACAAAAGCACCGTCCTGATACGTTTTAACCAATTTGGCTGTACGGTCTACTACAAGTGTCAAGTGATGCCATTTCCCATCATTGATTGTCCCACCGGAAATATCCACACGACTTTGAGTGTCCCCAATATTTACCTTCCATGTTCCTCCGGTATTGGCACAGATAACAAAACCTCGGTTTTTACCACTCACCCAGTTTTTATTCGAAACCAGCGAAGGATCACTGCTATATCCTGATGTTTTTACTCGGCATTCCACTGTAAAACTCGAAGTTCCGAAATTGTAAAGTGCATTGGATGTTGAAGCATAAATAGAATTGGAATTAAAATTGACAAACTTACCCGTTATCGTTGTAGTGGGATCAACCGGTTTTTCGATTTTAGTTGAAGTAAAGTTTTTATTGTTGAAAATAGTAAAGATGTTTCGTTCTTCGTAAGAACTTCCGCCATGAGATCCGCTAGAACCTGTAACAATCCCTCCGTGATCCGGCGCTACCACAACCAGCCAGTCTTCATTGGCATAATTAGGTCTGTTCTTTAAAGCCGTTAAGATTTCACCTATGTAACCGTCTGTGGTTTCGATTGAAGATTTGTATTGTGGCACATTAAGCGAAAATCCATAACTGTGTCCTGCATGATCCACGTCATCAAAGTGCAAAAACAAGGCATCCGGATTGTCGTTTGTAAGTGCGGCAACCACTTCATTTTTAACGGCCAAATCGGTGGTGAGCGTTTTCTCTACATCAATGCCATCCACAATATAGGTATTGATGGGTGCCCAATGCACAATCGACATGGTTTTTAAAGCAGAATTATACGTTTCAAGTCTTTTCAAAAAACTAGGATACGAGGTAAAATTCGGACTCGAAAATGAATTATCGGTTACGCCATGTTTTAAATGGGTCACACCGGTAAGCATCGTCGACCAGCCGTTTCCGCTCCACGTAGGTGCTTCGGTCAATGCATCTAAACTGTAAACCGAATTGGGTAATAAAGCATGAACATTAGGAGTATTGGCTCCCATTAGGGCATCGCCACGACAGCCGTCGATTCCTATAATCAATAATTTTCTGGTACCACTGCTTAAAGCAGATTTGCCGGTTTTAGTGTTTGTTTTAGCATTTACTACCTGTTCGTCTTTCGCAAGCGCTGAATCGTTGGTACAGGAAGTGACTAAAAGCACACTTGCAAGAATTGTAATGTAACTTAATCTAAAAATCTTTTTCATTGGGTTGAATTGTTTTATGGTTACTATTTATTTACTTGTTTGAAACTTTTCCTGCAGGGATATTGTTTTTACTAATTGATAATTGTCAATTGTTAATTGTTAATTGTTACTTCTTTCTTCTTGCTTCTAACATTATTCACATCAAACACCTCACTTCATAACACTATAAAGTGATGCCAGCGAATTTAATATGTAATCGGGCTGGGCTGCTTCAAGCTGCTGTCTGGTTTGTGCGCCGGATAAAACGCCTATTGTTACACCGCATTTAGCATTTTTACCTTCTTCAATATCTATCGCAGAATCTCCAGCTTTTAGTACTTTTGAAGCGTCAGTAATCGCAAATAATTGCATGGCTTTGTATATCATATCCGGAAATGGACGTCCCAGCACTACATCATCGGCGGTGATTAAGGCATCGTATTGGTTTCCTTCCTTCCAGTTTAACTTTTCTAATAAGGTATTCGCAACGTGACTGCTGTAACCCGTGTTTAGTACCACTTTTACACCGTCCTTTTTTAAATTTTCAAAAACATTTTCAACGCCTTCAATAGGTAAAACGGAAGCTGAAAGATATTCATTGTCCAGTGTTTCTTTAAAATATTCGAATATTACATCTGATTTATTCTTGTCTGTGATGTTATTGTATTCTAAAATATCCCGGATCGCCTGATGTTTTTCTTTTCCCGCTCCTAATGACAGTACCGATTCCAAAGAAACCTCGATCCCGAAGTTGTTGATGGATTTATGCAATGTTTTGTAAACTATATTTTGCTCATTTATTGTTGTTCCTGCCATATCAAAAACAACCATTTCAATTTCATTAATTTTCATTTTGTGTATTTATTTTAAAAAATTTATAGTTTTTGGTTGGTGGTTAATGGTTGATGGTCTAAAATCTATTGTTTATTGCTCTAGAAAGCACTATAAATGTAGATTATAAACTATGATGAATAATTTCCCATATAACTCATAACTCAAAACTTACAATCCCTATGCATTAAAAATTGTATCAATATTATGTTTGGCAAATCCTGCACTTCCCGTCATGCCCTTTCCTCCTATTCCGGTTATGATGTGAATATTCTGGTCAACGGTGTATTCGAAAATATCTTTGGTCTTACATTGCGAGTACATTCCAAACCATCTGTTCTGTATTTCATAAGTAGGCAAATCGATTATCTTTTTGGCTTCTTCAATCATAAAATGATCGATGTCCATATTCAGATCAAATCCTAAAGAATCAATTTCTTTTGCGGGAGCATACTCATGAGAATCTCCTAAAATCACCGAACCGTCAAGGGCTTGCTTGAACAGGATATGAACGCCGTACTTTTTCTCAAAACTATCCGGATTTTCTTTTGCTTTGATGGCCTGATACGATTTACATTCTTCAAACGATTCATATCTTCTTATAGTCAATCCCGTTAAAATAGAGCCGTCTAATCTGTAGTTATTCTGAGGTTTCGTCTGCAGCATCTGTAGTTTAGAAACAATCAGATCGCTGTTGTTGTAAATCTCAGGATATAATATTTTGAAATCACTTCCGTTACAAATAATAATTTTTGAAGCTTTATGTACTACACCTTCCGCAGTTCTTGCTATTACTTCATCGTTTAGGTCCTGGGTTTCTACAACCGTAGTATTCATAAACAAATCAAGTCCAAGATTGGCTGTCATAAACTGATGCAATTTATGAATCATTGTATCAGGTTCAACGGTAACTTCCTGCGGAAAAAACAATCCTCCTTTACAATAGTCAGCACGTAAACCGTCATATTTATTCAGGCATTGCTCCTTAGTCAGCAAATTAGATTCGTAATCATTCGAAATATTAATCTGATGGAGTTCTTCAATCAATTGTAATTCTTCTTCATTTGAAGCCAGATAAACAGTTCCGTTCTGACGGAGATTGATCTCAAACTGCGATTGAATATCTTTATAAATCTTTAAACTTTCTTTTCCAAAATTCTGCCATTTTCGATCCATTCCGGACGGTACAACCTGTCCAAAATTTCTAACGGTCGCGCCTTCCGGCTTGCTGTTTTTTTCCAGAATGGCAACCGACATTCCTTTTTTCAGGGCATGGTAGGCGTGAAATGTGCCCAGAACTCCTGCTCCGATAATTATTAAATCATACTTCTCTTTCATGTTTGTGTTTGTGTTTTTATTTGTTTTACTGTTTATTTGTTTTTGGTTTTTGGTTTTTGGTTTTTGGTTTGTTATTTCAGGTTTCAAGTTTCAGGTTTCAGGTTTCCCACGGCGCCTCAAATCTTGCATCTCACATCTTACATCTCACATCTTACATCTCATAACTCATAGCCGCATGAATTTTAGCAGTCTTTCTAAACTTCCTTTTAAAATAGTTAAAGGACATGATGGTAGTGATGATCCCAACAAAAGAGAGCAGATAAATACAGGTGGTAAAAAAGCTTAACAGGGAAATATTCTTGTCGCCAAAATTTTTAAAAAACAATACCAGTACGCTTCCTAAATAACCAAAAGCATCGGCGATGTAAATTAAAAATCCGGTATTTCCATCAATTTTATAGGTGGCAATCATACGGTCAAAAAACAAACCGTTGAACGGAATGTAGCAAACGTACATTCCAAATCCGGAAATCATCATCCACAGAAGTGGCGACATTAAGTGCTTTTGAAACAATAAGGTTGTAATTCCTATGAGTACAGAACCCACGAGCAATACCAAATGATAATTTTTGAAGGCTTTGTAGTTGCTTTTCATACTTCCTAAAAATCCTAAAATGACCAAAACTGATATCGCAATCGGAATTTCGGAGTACATATAAATCGAAATACTCTCTTTATATCCCAAAGAATCCCATAATTCTCTTGCAAAATTATCTCTGAATTCACGCATTGCCGTTAACATGGCATAAAAAATGATCAGTATGGTCAACGGAAAAGCAAATTGTCGGAATAATGATGCACGTTCTTTTTTATCTAAAGGTCTGCGTTTGGATTTCATGACCAGATCTTCGTCATCCGGATTTGGGATTTTTTCCAAAAACAATGAAAATACGATTAGCGGAACAATAAAAAGTAATCCCGAAACAAAAGGCATCCAAAACTCATTGCACCCCAAAACCTTCAGAACAAATACTCCGACAGATTTTGCCGCTCCTGAGGAAACGATAAAACTCGAGCATAAAATTACCCCCAGTAATTCCGTTGTTTTTCGGCCTTCGATATAAGAGAAAACGATTCCCCAAATCATTCCTAAAGGCAATCCATTGATGAATAAAAACAGAATGTTGTAAGGTGCCGGTACCAAAGCAAAACCCAGCAAAGCCAGTTCTGAAATGGCTATAAAACTGATTAAATATAAAATTCTCCTGGCCGACTTTAATTCGGATATGATTTTGATTCCTAAAAATTTAGAAAAAGTATAGCCTAAAACCTGTGCTAAAATGAGCAGAATTTTATAATCTATTCCCCAAAAAGACAACTGATCGAAAGTGGCGACCGTAAAAGGTTTTCTGAAGGCATACATACAAAAATAAGTGCCGAATGCCGCTATGGACGTTTTGAGTATGAACCTGAAATTAGACGCTTTTTTAGACATTAGTTCTTAAGTTTTAACGTGATGGGGTTGTGATCAATGTGAAATAAGTACGGTTGTTTTAGAAACCCGTTGATTGCAGCAGATTAAAAAAAAAATAAACTGTAAAAATAAAATCTGCGCACATCCAACGGGTTAACTTATAGTTGTCTATAAATTATATTTTAAACCAAGGTTAAACTTCATTCCGTAATATTCTACCTGTTTTGGACGGTTTGGTGTTTCTCCAAAATGGTACATCAAAGGCTCGTTCAGTACATTGTTTACATCACTGAAAATGGTAAAATGATCTCCAATTTTATAAGAAGCAGAAAAATCAAGTGAGTTGTATTTACCGTAATAAATATCATTCATGTCTGTATTTTTAGCATTGGCATCAAAACTTGTGGCATAAGCTCCTTTGTGGTTAAAGGCAGCTCTCACATTCAGTTTACCGCTCTCATAAAACAATTGCAAATTGTATAATTGTTTTGCCTGATAAGGTGTTGATACTTTTCTTCCGTTAGGATTGTTAGCATTTTTTCCTAAAGTCATTTCAGAGTCCATAAGAGTTGCATTGATCTGAGTTCCAAAATATTTCAGAAATCCCGGCAAGAAGCTAAATCTCTTGGTAATTCCAAATTCAACTCCGCCAATCCACGCATTTCCTCCGTTAGCAGGTGAACTGATTTCTATATCAGGAATTCCGTTAATGGTCCCCTGATAAGTATCGTCAAAAATTGGATCTGTAATCGATTTGTAGAATACTCCGGCGTTAATGATTCCCACTTCGTCAAGAAAATACTCTCCTAACAAATCAAAGTTCCAGGAATAGGTTGGGTTCAAATTTGGATTTCCTCCTGCATACTCTCCGTCAATAGTATTTAGTGAACCAGCCGGTGAAATGTCTCCAAAATTAGGTCTCGCAAATGTTCTGGTTGTGGCAAAACGAAGGTTCAAATTCTCAATCGGAGTATACTTTACGTGCAACATTGGAAGCACTGACGTATATGTTTTAGTATTCTCAGCATCTACCACCACATTGTTTTCTACTGTTTTACCGGTTACCTGTGTGATGGTATTGGTTACACGCAGACCTCCTAGAACAGTCCATTTATCAGACAGATTATAGGTTGACATTGCATAAACAGAAGAGGTTGTCTCCCCTACATTAAAGTTTCTTCCTAATCCTTTTCCCAGTTCCGGAATCTGTGAATCAGCAGGATTTAAAACCAGATTTGCTTTTGAGGTATTGAATAATTTTGTCATTCCATCCGCTGATAAAACCGGACCGAAACTATTTCCAATCAAAGTACCTGTTTCTTTCCTTAAGTAATCTGTACCTCCCGGTTGAAGAATTAAATCAGAAGTATAATTGGATAAATAGGGAGTTGGAGAACCTGTCCAGCTGTAGTATTCGTCTCTAAAAGTGGCGATACGATCTTTATCTGTTACTTTCGCTCCGAACTTCATTTTAAGATTCTCATTAAAATTGTGCTCGTAGTTGACTGCAGCAATAATGTTATCTCTTTCTACAATATTGATTTTGTAAAGTTCTAAAGTAGAGAACTTCATTTTTGTTGGATCTGTTTTGAAATTTGGATCGGAATAAAAATCAAATATTGACTTTGGATTGTTTGGATCCATAACTCCGCCATCAGCAGCCCAATACGCTCTCGGACCTCCTGCTCCACCGTTTGCAAGTGGCACTGTTTTTAAATATTCGGGTTTAACACCTACTCCGGTTTGGTTGAACTGAATTAAAAAATAACTGTTGTCTTCTGCATTTGGGATGTTGCCATACTTAAACCTGTTTCGGTAAGAAGCAAGACTCCAGTCTAATTTTCCGTTCGCTAACTGATGTTTTCCTCCCAAATCAAGACCTAAAAATTGTGTCATTAATTGGTTGTGAATATCTTGCTGTTCCACCGTTAACGCATTTGTTGTACCGTTGAATTTATCAAATCGGATACGGTGTTTGTAATGTGTTTCTTCATCTGTAAGTCCGCCATAAGTTACTTTCAGAAAAATTTTATCTCTTGATGAAGGATTAAACTCCATTGCACCATTTAAACCTGTGGTTTTTCTAACTCCGGTATAATCTCTCAACTCCAATCTGTAAACGCCCTGATCACCTTGTCTTCTCGCCTCGTAATTATCGGTAGCCCAGTTTCTGTCCCAATACGTACCATTGATAATGTATCCAAACTTTCCATTTTTACTTTTATCACCTATTGTAAGTGATCCACTATAAATTCCTTTATCCGATTTTTGATTGTATCCACTAAAAACACTTGCTTTAATTGTTCTTTTCGTTGGAGCGGTTTGTGTAGTAAAATTGACACTTCCGCCAATCGCATCACCATCCATGTCCGGTGTAAGCGCTTTAGTAGCTTCAACATAGGCGATAAGATCTGAAGGAAAAAAATCAAATGCGGTAGCTCTCGAAGTCGTTTCTTCTTCGGCAGTTGGAATTCTGTTTCCGTTAATGGTAGTTGACGACCAAAATGGCGGCAATCCTCTCACCGATACAAAACGTCCTTCACCCTGATCACGCTCTATCGAAACTCCCGGCATACGCTGTACAGTTTCGGCAGCGTTACGATCCGGTAGTTTTCCTATCCCGTCGGCCGCGATAACGTTTACAATGCTCATCGATTTTTTTTGCATGTTTAGCGCTCTCGCTTCACTATTTCTTTGAGCCATTCCGCTCACGACAACTTCATTCAGTTCTTTGGAATTGCTTTGCAGTTGAATGATTCCTAACTTTAACTGTTGATTGTCTTTAATATCAATTTTTATATTCTTTACCTCATATCCTATATAGGAGATCTGTAATTCAAAGCTGCCCGATCCTACATCCTGAATTGTAAAATAACCACTAAAATCAGTTGTTGCTTTTTGATTATTAGACAGTACAATGGTTGCGCCCGGAAGTGGGGACTGCGCATCGGTAATCGTTCCGCTTATTGTTGCCTTTTGGGCGGTCATGTTTTGAGTAAAAAGTGCAACCGAAAAAATTAAAATTGCCTTGTAAATTGTTTTCATGGTTAATTTGTTTACAAATATTAAATTTATACAAGCAAATAAACAATTAATTTTATAAATAGTAAATAATCAAAAATTATCTAATTGTTAAAGAAAAGAAAATTGAGAGGTTCAATTTGTTAAGTATTTGTAAAAAAATAGTTTTATAATCCTTGAAATATTGACAGAATAGTGCTTGATTTACATCTTTAAAGTGAGGAAATTCAAGGAAAGTGACAGATAAAATACTGCACGTAGCCGAAGTTAAGTCTTGATTAAGCGTAAGTTCCCTGGAAAGTCATTTTTTTTACTATTTGTAAAATATTAATCTCTTTTTTTACAAAAAAAAGCACTAAAAATCCATGCTAATGCTAAAGCTCTTTCAGAGCAAATCTAACCAGATTTCTTCCTGGTTAGATTATCTAAACTTTTTGTTTAATTGCCAACTTTACAACTGATTCGTTTTCAAGCTTTTAACTTGCAGCTTGAGTTTATTAAAAACAAAAAAGACCGCAAAAGCGGTCTTAGGCGTGTAATATACCAATTAAATTATCTAAAAAACGATTCCGTTATTACAATCCGGAAAACGACAAAAGTTCATTGTTTTATAAAATCAAACCGAATGGCAGACGGTTTTATTGAATAACTCTAAAATGCTGCACTCTCAGCCAATACTGTATTAGAGTGATCTTCTACAATAGCGTGTGGTGCATATTTTCTAAATTCCAGTATTCCTTCATCGCGGGAATCTCTGTCTTTAAATATTTTACTTGTTCCGATAATCTTTCCGTTAAAAGCTTTAAGATTAAAGTATCTTTCATCTTTTGAATTTGTTTTCCGGAAGAATTTTGTGTTGTCCTGTGAATTAACTTTTACTGATTCAATCCCTTTCATACACATGAATTTTCGGGTATAATCGCCACTGCTTAAAATAATTTCACCATTTTTATTTACAAATTCGAATTGAAATTCTCCATTGGCTTTTTTAATAACGATAAATTTTTCCATTCTAAAAATAATTATTTATGTAATCTGAAATTCTATTTATAATACTGAACACAGCACCTTTAATCTTTAAAAAAGACTTTAAAAGTTGTCCCCTCTCCTACCTGACTTTCTACTGTAATGTTTCCATTCATAGATTCGATCTGATTTTTTGTAATGTATAAGCCCAAACCGTTTGCTTTTTCGTGTTTGTGAAATGTTTTATACATTCCAAAAATTAAATCTCCGTGTTTCTTAAGATCAATTCCTAAACCATTGTCTTTTATGGTGAATACTTTTCTTCCATTTTCTCTGAAAAAATTAAATTCAACGATCAGTGGTTTTTTAGGGTCTGCATATTTTATAGCATTGCTACTTAGATTTTGCAATACACTTTCAAGATATGCCGGATTAAAATGAACCACTGCTTCAGGGGAAACGTTGTTGATTATCGTAACATTATTCTTGTTGTTATAAGCATTAACAATATTGAGTACCCTGTTTAAATAACTGTTTAGATTCAGCGCCTCGATATTAATTTCGGTATTGTTTTGAACATTTACAATTTGCGACAGATCTTCAATTGTTTTACTAAGATCTCCGGAAACCGCACGCAGGTATTTTAATGTTTCAACTTTTTCATCAAAACCTTCTTCTGAATCGATCAAGTCCAAAAGAACTTTAAAATTACCTGCGTGCGAGTTTAGGTTATGAGAAACGATGTGCGAAAAATTCAACAATCTATTGTTCTTTTCTTTATACACTTCCATTTCTCTTCTTAACTCAAGCTCTTTCTCTTTTTGAAAAGAAACATTGCTGTAAGTTCCTATTACTTTTAATGGCTTTCCCTCAAGATCACGCTCGGTCACCATTCCTTTACTGAGAATCCATTTGTATTTTTTATTTGAGGTTAATACACGTTGAAAATTTTCGTAAAAAGGAGTTCTGTTATCAAAATGATAGTTAAATGCCTTTTGACAATCTTCAACATCCTCCGGATGTATCATTTTCTTCCATCCATCACAAGTATAAGAAATATCAGAAGCTTTCAATTCCAATATATTTAAGGCTTGCGGCGAATAATAAATTCGATCCATGGTTAGATCCCAATCCCAAATACCTTCATTTGAAGTCATCAGCATAAACCTAAAACGTTCTTCCGTTCTTCTGAGTTTCAACTCCTGCTCCTTTAATTCGGTAATATCTGTTATACGACCATAAAATTCCGTACTTCCGTCTTTATTGACTATTCTTTTTGAGGTCACCTTAAACCAACTTAATCCGTTGAAAGGTAATTCTGCCCTGAACACAACACTCCATTTTCTTCTTTTTTTAATAGCGTCGAATAAAGAGTTTTTCACTCTTTTTTTATCATCCTGATGAATTCGATCGTATATAGAAAGTACGGTATTAGTAAACATCTTATTGGATAAAACTTCAAACATTTCATAAGTGGCGTCATTTATAAATGGCATTTCATAATCGTTATCCGCCGAAATCGTAAATACGAAAAGGGCGTCATGAACCTCATCAAATGCTTTAGATTTAAAAACATTCACATTTGCCTTCTTCTTTGTATTATAAAAATCGAATTCCATAGTCTTACTTTTATACATTCCCTTTCTATTAACTGTAGTTTTCTTTAGCATTAAAATTGCATTAGATTATAAAAGCACTATTTGTTGATCAGACGGCGATCTTCTAAAAAAATAAAAATTGACCTGATTTTTATAACCCAAAAAACAAAAACAAAAAAAGCCGTCCGTAACAACAAAAGAGTGTCTTTTAATACAGGAAGCTAGATGCTGAAAAAAAATAATCCATTCTGCTACAAATCCATCTTATTTATAAAGTTCCAGCAACTGCGTCTTCCTGACAAAACAAAAATACATGCAATAAAATCAATACGTTATAGAACATGGAACGCCTTGTTGTAGAATTATTTCTACAGAAAAAACATCAACAAAAAAAAATATGAATCACAAAAAAAACAGGCACTTAAAAAGTCCTGTTTTTTAAAATAGTTTTGAAGTACACTGTTTATCAATCCGCATACAGCTGAAAAACTTTGATCAAATCGGCCAGATTATCAATTTCCAGCTTTTCAAAAATCCTGTTTTTATAGGTGCTTACTGTTGTTTTCTTAATGTTCAGATGCTCAATTATTTCGAGATTGCCGTAGCCTTTAATTAAAAGCTGTGCCACTTCGATTTCTCTGTTGGACAATACATCTAATGGGTTTGTTGGTTTTTTTGAAATATAAGAGTCCAGAATCCTGTCTTTAAGATTCTGCGTAATGTACTTTCCGGACAAAATCATCGAACTGATTGCGTTTTTCATTTCTTCCTCCGAAGTTTCTTTGTTCAGATATCCGGATGCTCCTGCATTCAGATAACGCATTGCATAGATATTCTCATCATAAGCGGAGAAGATCAGTATTTTCACTTCGGGCTGGATGGATTTAATCTCTGTTATGATGCTGATACTGTTCCCATCAGGAAAATTCACATCTAAGATTAATAAATCTATACTCTGTTCTTTTAAAATAGTAAGGGTATCCTTAAAATTTCCGGCTTTATGAATTAAAGCATTCGAAAATAACTCTTTTATCATCAAAGAAACGCCTTGTCGAACTACACTATGGTCATCAGCTACTAAAAAGCTATAGTTATTGGATGGGGATTTCATTTTCATTTACCTAATTTAGGGTTGTTTCAGCGCTTTTCTCTAACTAATTGCCTTTTTACTGTCAATATACAAAAAGTATATTAATTTGGTCTTATTTTAAACTAAACTTATGAAGAGGTTGAAAATAATCGTTGTCCCTTTGCCTTCTTCACTCTGAACATCTATTTTCCCACCAAACAATTCTACAATTTCTTTACACAAATTGAGCCCCAAACCTACTCCAAGATCATTTACTTTTCCTGAAACGGTACCCTGATAATAAAGTTCGAATATGTTTTTCAGGTCATTCTTGGCAATTCCTATTCCACTGTCTTCAATTTCTATTTTTAAATTTACTTGCTTATCAGAGGTCTTCTCGAGATCCATCGCAATTTTTATCAATCCATTTTCGGTAAACTTATTCGCATTACCAATAATGTTATAAAAAAGCTGATGAATTTTTGCTGCATCAGAATTCACTTCAAGATTTGAAATCAGATTAGAATTAACTTCAATCTTATTTCCTTTACTTTCAACCAAGGAAGCCATCGAGTTAACAATCTGATGAATCTCTTCCTTAAGCAGGAATTTCTTATTGTTCAATTTGGGCTCATAATTTCCATCTTTCGAATACTCCAGAATCTGATTGGCCAAAAGAAGCAATGAGTTTGTAGTAAACTGAATTGATTTAAAAGTATCTTTTATTTCAGCATCCTTTATAGATGCACTTATCATTTTACTATAAATTGAAATGATGCTTAAAGGGGATCTGATTTCATGGCTGATCATTCCCATAATTCTGTTCTTAAAATTCAGGTTTTCACGGATCTGCATCTGAGCGATAGTCAGTCTTTTTTCATATTGAAAAGCCAGTCTTGTGAAACCAAAAAGTACAAGCGAAACGATAAACATCATTAAGATCAAAATCGCAATGGTATAACTTCTCGCAATTTTATTTGAATCGTATTGCTTTTGCAATTGCTTTTGAGTATTATCCTGAAGCAATTTCAACGAATTGTTGTAATTCGGCATAATCTCCGCCTCTAAGTTCAGTAATTCGTTATTAAACTCTTTTAGTTTAGCATCCTGATCTTTTAAATTGGCAAATGATCTCTTTAGATTCTTAAACTGTTCTTCGTAAAATTTATTAGTCGTATTAAACAGGTTCGCAAATTGTTCTTCAATGCTTCCGGTTACTACTTTATTATCATATTTCATTGTAACCGTAATCTTCAACTGCTCTTTCTGCACATCCACTTTTCCGGCCAAAGCAGCTCCCAATCTTGAAAACAACCCTTTTTTAGACACGCTATCTACTTTTATATATGAGTCAGTTTTGATACTGTCTAAAATCTTCTTATACGCGAATTTATTCAGTTTAAAAGGTTTAGACAAAGTAGTCTTGTCCGGATTGATTTGTGACTCGATAATAGAATCGATACTTAATTTTATCGATTCGACAGAACTCTCAGACTGATTCTTTTCTTTCAGAATCCTCATGAACTCCTTATTGTCTTTTGTAATCAAGGTTAAGCTGTCAATCAATCGGCTGATCTCATTTAAGGAAGCGGTGTACTTATTTAGCGATTCTTTGTCTTTATAATAGGTATAATTGTTAAAACTCTTTTGAGAACTGACAAATGAATTATTAATACCGCTGGTAAAATTCGTTATTCTGTTCAATGAATCCATCGAGTTTAAAGTCTTCGACATTTCTGATTCATTAGACGATTCGTTGTACCAAATAACTATTGCAATTATTTGTAAAAGAATAACACAGGCTATTAAAGTGTAGTGAATTATCTTTCTGTGTTTGAACTTTAGTTTAAAAAAACTAAAAGTACTATTTAAGGAATGTTTTCTAATCAAAATTTATATTTTAAAATGATAAATAAAATAATGAGTCAAAGAATCAAATCAATAACTCATGCCACTTTTTTAATTAGGTATCGAAAGAACATCCTGAATGATGTACTACATTTTGAATAAATATTGTTCTATAGCTAAAATTAGCAAACGCTAATTCAATTTTACTACTGATAACAGATCTTATTCCTCTAAGTTACTCTTTCTTTGTTTAAAAAACAACAAAGCCAGAGTACTTCTCTATCAATAGTAACCATAACACAACAGATATTTAAAAGAGATTTGGGGGATCTTTTTTTTAGAATAAATGTGTTTCATACAAAAAACTTACTTTATTCTATTTTTTAAATATATAATTGTTTCTATTTTCTTAATAAGTAGCAAAAATAGTATGCTGAAATTAAATCGACTGTAGAACATTTTATAACAACCTGTAGAACTTGTTCTACATTTTTACTAATAATTAATTCTACAATTTTCATGATGCAAAGATACAGTTTTTGGAAAAATATGCCGGATTATTTACGAAATCGTTTGATCGGGAGCTTGTAGAACACCACAAACACGTACACCAAAGCACTGATTTCTAATTATTCACCTTCTCATTTCTAAAAAAAATCAGGAATTCTCGTGAAAAACCTTCTCTTCATTTTAAAGATTGATCTGAGTGAAAAACATGTAATTCCTACTGAAAAAAGATCCGATGCGAATCTTTCCGTTTCAGTAAAAATTATTGTTATTTAACGTTAAAGAATCGTTTATTTGTGCTCGAGCAAACCGTCTAAGTCCGATAAGGTATAAAACTTGAGATCGTTTAACTTCATATACCTGCAGATAAATTCTAAAGTTTCTATTTTCGTCTGATAATTTTCGGTAACATTTCTAACGGGTTTATGACCGCATAAAATCAGGATTTTGTTGTTTTTTTTTGCATAGTGCAATAATTCGAGAAGATACGGAATACTGAAATGAATATGGCTATTGTCGATATCAAAGGCAAATACAATTTTAGAATTGTTAAAATAGCTGTCCTGTTTTTCCGGAAGTTCTCCTCCAAAGGCTCTTCCTCTTATAATTTTAAATTTGGGAGATAACGCTTTATCCAATGCATCAGATCTTAATCCGTACGGATAAGCAAAGCTGGTCATTTTAAAAGAATGTTTTTTCATGGAAGCGATCATAGGGGTAATTTCCTGATCAATGTAAGCATCCATTCCATTTTTATTGACAAATTTAACGGCATTATAATGATGATAGCCATGTCCGGCTATTTCATGTCCGTATTTTTGCATTTCAAGAAGTTTTTCGATTTGCGGTTTCCCAATCGAATCAATACGGCAGACATTAAAAGTAGCTTTCCAGCAGTATTTTCTCAAAGCCTGATCGGCTTCGGACCATTCGTCTACATAGGCATCATCAAAAGATAAAATTACACCCGCTTCATAAGCTTTGACGGCCGGATTTTGCTTTTTACTTTCACAGGAAAATAAAGTCATACAAAATATAAACAGTATCGATTTAAGGAAAAACATCTTCATAAAATATAGCCTGAAAAATTTAAAAACGCACTCTTTTTTTAATCAATAGAATCTTGTTATTTCAAATATAGTTCTTTTTTCAGTTTTCTGCCATTAAAAAAGCCTCCAAAATGTTCTCACTTTGAAGGCTTTACTTTTTATGATTTATTCGTATTTCAAATATTTCAAAACATCTATTTTAGTGGCCTGATAAGCTCTTGAAAGCACTACTGCTAACGTTAGCAGCAATAAGGCGATAAATCCAATTAAAAATGGATAAACCGATATTGTAATGCGATACGAGAAATTTTCTAACCATTTGTTAAGTAAATAATAAGCCGGAAATAAAGCCATTAAAAAGCCTATAATACTGAATACTACATACTGCTTGCAAAGTTCTTTTAATAGAACATTTGTCTCGGCACCCAGAGTTTTTCGAATCGCGATTTCTTTCATGCGTCGTTCAATAGAGTACGAAGCCAGTGCAAACAATCCAAAAAGTGCAATGACAATGACAATGACATTTAATAACGAAAATAGATTTTTTTGCCTTACATAATTGCTATAGGATCTTTTGTATCCTTTATCGACAAAATCATACGAGAATGGATATTCCGTATCTACTTTTTTTACCCAAAGATTTTCAATATCAGTCAAAGTCTGCTGCATGTTTTTAGCATCCGCAGTAATATAAATATTATTCAAAAGTTCAGTAAACCAAGGCACTGTCTTAAAATGAAAAAAGGACATGGGAGGAATAGCCTGACCCGGATCCATCAGATTAAAATCTTTTACAACTCCCACAATAATGGCATCCTGACCATTCCAGTTTACCTTTTTTCCTATCGGATCTTTTTCGTTCAATAACTTGAGTGCAGTCTCATTAATCAACATTGAACTAACAGTATCCTGAGCAAATTTGGGATCTAAATAGCGCCCTTTAACTATTTTAATTTTCAACATTTCCAATAATCCGAAGTCAATTGGTATATTATTTCCATCTATACTTTTGTCTTTATATTGATAAGTGATGGTCGATTTTGGGCCATATCCTAAGACAAAACCGCCACCGGAAACTTCTTTAACCCCTTTGATATGAAGCAACTGATTCCTGATGCTATTATATCGGTCCAATCGCTCTTTATTGCTGATTTTTTCTCCATAGATGTTCTTATACGAAATGTTCAGAATTTGTTTTCCATTAAAACCTAACTCTTTAGAGTTCATATGTTCTATTTGCTGGTACACAATATAAGATCCGATAATGAAAAAAGCGGCCACACTAAACTGAAAAATCAACATACCGTTACGGAGCCAAATACCGTTTTTACTTCGGCCAAAGTTTCCTTTCAAAACCTTTAGCGGTTCAAAATTAGAAACATAAACCGCCGGTAGTATACCCGCCAGTACAACCGTTATAAAAAATATAGCCACCAGCTGCAGGTAAAACTGACTGCTTTGTAATACCAGTGATTTTTCTAAAAAAGCATTGTAATACGGTAACGAAATTTCGACAATAACCAATGACACCAAAATGGCAAACAACGTAATGAGAGCCGTTTCAAAAACAAACTGTTGGATTATACCATATTTTGAAGCACCAATAATTTTCCGAACTCCAACCTCCTTAGCTCTTTTTACCGCATTTGCCGTAGCCGAATTAACATAATTTACAATCGATAACAACAGGATTAAAACCGATAACCCCACCATAATAAGTAAAAATTGAAAATTCCCTTTTGATTCTGCCATACCACCGGTTTTGGTATGAAGACGAACGGAAGCCAGAGACTCTAAAATTGGTTTTACTTCACCATATTTGCGAATTAGCTCTTGAGGAGTAATTCCCTGCTCCTGTGCAAATCGGACTGTTAAGTTTTCAAAGTATACTTTTTGGAGATTCTTTGCTACTGGTTTCTCATCCTCCTGATTTTTCAGTTTCAGCAATAAAACATACTGAAAGTTTCCCCAAAACTGAATGTTTGAATTAATCCGCTGGTCCATAAAATTAACCACACAAGAAGGATTATAGGCTGATTTTTTATCTAACTTATAAACACCTCGTACCATCAAAACTTTCTTCTGTAAAACTACTTTTTTACCTACAGCAGTTTCATTTCCAAAAAGCTTAAACGCCAAATCCTGCGATAAACAAATACTGTTTACATCCGGTAAAGCCCCCTTTCGACTGCCCTCAGTAAATTCATACGGAAAATAATCAAAGAAGTTTCCCTGGGCAATGGTAATCTTGTCAGATTGTACTTTTTTGTCTTTAAAATATAGAATGTCATTATCATAACCTCCGTTCAAATAACAAAAAGATTCGACTTCAGGACTTATAGCTTTTAGCGCTGCCCCTACAGGTGCCGAACTTGAAGACCAATAGGTTGTAGCATTCATTTTATTGGCTACTAAAAAAATCTTGTCTTTATTAGGGTTCCATTGATCGTAGGATTGTTCCTCATTCCAGTACAAAATGGCAAAAATTAATCCTGCAATTCCAATACTCAAACCCAAAACATTTAAAGCTGTAAAAACCTTATTGTTTTTAATGTGGTAAATAAATATGTTGATCCAATTCTTTAGCATGATTTAATTTGTTGAATGGTTTACTAATACATCTACATTTCTATGATTCATTTTCTCCGAAAGAATAGCTCCATCTTTCATCACAATAGTTCTTTTCGAAAACGAAGCATCATAATCCGAATGTGTAACCATTAGAATTGTTGCACCTCCCGCATGAAGATCCGTCAACAATTCCATTACCTCATTACCATTTTTACTGTCCAGATTTCCTGTAGGTTCATCGGCAAGAATAATTTTCGGATCATTGATTAAAGCCCTGGCAACGGCTACACGCTGCTGCTGCCCTCCTGAAAGCTGTTGCGGATAATGTTTCAAACGATGTGAAATACCCAAGATCGTAGCAATTTCCAGTACTTTTTTCTTTCTTTCAGATGACGGCACATTATTATAAATCAGCGGTAACTCAATATTATCAAAAACCGATAGTTCATCAATTAAATTAAAATTCTGAAAAATGAATCCGATATTTTCTTTTCTCGCTTTTGATTTTAAATTTTCCTTCAGACCAATCATTTCCTGTCCTACCAGTTCGTAACTTCCTCCCGAAGCACTGTCTAATAATCCGATAATATTCAATAAAGTCGATTTTCCACTTCCTGATGGCCCCATGATCGATACAAAATCGCCTTCGTTTACGGTTAATGAAATTTCACTTAAAGCTTTTGTTTCTACTTCTTCGGTTCTAAAAATTTTAGAAAGCTTTTTAATTTTGATCATACTACTTTGTTTTTGATGTTTGTTTTTCTTTCTGAGAATTTTATTGCCGAAGTAAAAAACAGATCCTAAATTAAGATAATTGATAACATAATCTATAAATATCTATTTTTGTTACATTTACCGGCAATAATCATTCTCCTATTTGATGATTTGCTAATAGTAATATGATTTTCGTGCCAAAAATTTAAAATTCGTAACTACCTTATTTTAAATTTTTTAGTATCTAAAAGAATTTAAAAGTGTCCAATAATGGACAGCTTTCGTCCAAAAATGAACAAAAATGAAAAAGACAAATGCCGCAATATTAATCATAGACGATCAGGAAGACATCCTTTTTGCGTCGAAAGTGTTCCTGAAAAAGTATTTTGAAGACATTTATACGCTCAATAATCCGAAAAATGTTGTCGAATTATTGTCGCAAAAACGCATTGATGTTGTTTTGCTCGACATGAATTACAGGATAGGTTTTGAAGACGGAAGAGAAGGTTTGTATTTATTGAAAGAAATAAAAACACTATCTCCTAAAACGGTTGTGATTTTAATGACCGCTTTTGGTAAAGTTGAAACAGCTGTTGAAGGCTTAAAATCCGGTGCTTTTGATTATATCTTAAAACCTTGGGAAAATAAAAAACTGCTTGAATCTGTCAAACAGGCTGTAGATCAATCCCGAAAGGAACAGAAGAAAATAAAGAATATCGAACCTGAGAATGACTTTTTTATTGGTACCTCAGAAATGATCAAAAAATCCTATTCCCTTGCTGATAAAGTGGCGAAAACGGATGCTAACGTTTTGATTTTGGGCGAAAACGGAACAGGTAAATTTGTTTTAGCACATCATATCTTTAGCCAATCCGAAAGGAAAAACCATCCATTTGTAGCCGTCGATTTGGGAGCCTTAAATTCAAATATTTTCGAAAGTGAGCTGTTCGGTTATGCCAAAGGTGCTTTTACAGATGCTAAAACCGATACTCCCGGACGTTTCGAAATGGCGCAAAACGGAACTATCTTTTTGGATGAAATTGGGAATGTACCGCTGCATTTACAATCGAAATTGCTGCAGGTTATTCAAACCAAAACAGTAACCAGACTAGGTGAAACAAAGCCAAGACCGCTAAATGTCCGCATCATTACAGCAACCAACCTAAATCTTAAACAAGAAGTTACCGATAAAAACTTTAGGGAAGACCTTTATTATCGTATCAATACCATGGAAATCGTTCTGCCACCTTTACGGGAACGTCACGAAGATAAAATTCCGCTGGCAGAATACCTTCTCGACAAAATGATTGCAAAATACAACCGAAATACAATTCAATTTGACAAAAAAGTACTGGAACAAATTGAAAAACATGCCTGGAATGGTAACATCAGAGAAATGGAAAATAAAATTGAACGTGCTGTTATTCTGTGCGAAAACAATAAAATCACCACTTCCGATTTAGATTTAGAGACCATAACTCCCTACGAAGAAAATCCGGACGACATTCAGCTTTCTTCTGTAGAGAAGGCAGCAGTTGAGAAAGCCTTGCTGAAAAACAACAATAATATCAGTAAAACGGCAGAAGAACTAGGATTGTCCAGAGGCTCTTTATACCGTCGTTTAGAAAAATACAACATCAATATCAATTAATATGTTTCAGACCTTCCAAACCTATAAACTGCTGTTTTTACGATTGATTCTGATTGTGTTGATGATCGAAATCTCTTTTTATTTTTTTAAAACAAACCTTTTCTTTACCGGAATCTTTGGCCTTTTTGTTGTATTCCTGCTTGTTCGCGAAATGTACTTTTATACTCGGAATTTTATTTTGCTTTACAACAAAACCATCTCTTCGATCTTACAAAATGATTTTAGTTCCGATTTTTCACAACATCAATACAATAAAAATTACAACGAATTATTTCTCCTTTACGATACTCTGAAAAGCAAACAAAACGAACAGATCTCCAAGGACATTGTCTATCGTTCGATTTTAAACACTATAGAATCCGGGATCATCATTCTGCAAAAAGAAGAAACGGAATGGAACATTTTCCTAATGAACGATCATTTTTCTTCTCATTTTAATGTTCCAAAGGTCTCCAAATGGAAATATCTTAAAGACCAATTGCCATCATTATGTGAAGTTATCGAAGCCGATGATTTTCAGGAAGTCAAAACCTCTTTAGAGATTCGGGTACAAGAACAAAACATGCAAACCTTTGTATTGCAGGCTTCTCGAACTGAGATCTTTGGGAAAGATTATTTTATCGTTTTACTGGATTCGATTCAGAATGTTGTCGAAAAAAAAGAAAAAGATGCCTGGGTGAATTTAATGAAAGTGATTTCGCATGAACTCTTAAATTCTATAACTCCTATTCGTTCTATTTGCCAGAACCTACAGGATTTGGTAGAACAGGACACTATGTCGGCTGAAGATTTGGAAGATGTCAAAAATAGCATTGAAACCATGCTCAGACGAAGCGATCATCTGCAAAAATTTGTCGAAGGTTATCGAAAACTGGCCATGTTACCTACACCAAAAAAAGAGAAAACTGACTTACAGCTACTGATGCACAATTGTCTTCAGATTATGGCTCCCCTGTTCAGGGAAAAAGGTATTGAAGTTGTCAACACTATTACTTCCAAACACTGGATTAATATCGACTCTCAGCAAATCGAACAGGTTTTTATCAACCTGTTAACCAATTGTATTTATGCTTTAAAAGATGCGCCGGAAAAAATAGTAACGATGTCGGCAGAATTTAAAGAAAATAGGGCTTTCATTAAAATCACAGACACCGGAAACGGAATCGAGAAAGAAATTGAACACAAAGTATTTCTCCCTTTTTTCACCACCCGAACAGAAGGTGCCGGCATTGGTTTAACGCTCTCCAAAAATATCATTGAAGCACATGGCGGCTATATCACCCATAGAAATGAAAATGGCAAAACCACTTTTGAAATTTGTTTGCTTGAATAAAAATTCAATAGTTAAAAACAGAAAGTCTATAACTATCATCACCAATTATGGATTACTAACCTGCCATTGAAAGCCAAAGGCAAATGGAATTTTAATGTTTTATTACTAAGTCAATTAATGTTCCAACAAGCAAAATGACTAATGAAAATGTCATCATCCCAAAAATGTAGGCCAAAAAGGCTTTAACATATGAAGATGCTTTTCCTTTGTCATAAAACTGTCCAATGGCCCAAGTTGCATACATAAATGCCGCAATTCCGGCAAATTGCATTATATTTAAATGTGTCAGTCCGTAAACAAGTCCAAAAATGGCATAAATTAACATCCCAATTCCCATTACGAAACAGAGAAGAATTAATATTTCAAATATGTTATAATCTCGTTTTCTGAAAAATAGTTTTGTCCACAATGCAATAAATATCCCCATCATTATATTGGAATAACCTAAATTCATCTGAACCCATTTTGAGATAGTACTTGCTGACGTTTTTTGACTGTCAAGGTAATTAATATAACCATCCTGGAAATGAAAAAAATGATTGCTTATGGAATAAATTAAGGAACTAACAATAATAAAAATGATAGGTTTAACGAGTCGGCTTCTGTTTTCAGTAAGATAATTTCTGATATTTTGTCCTGGGCTTGTTATAAGTTCTTTAATTGTATAAAATATTCCACGTTCAAAATGCAAAACGTGTTCAATTTCGTGAACTATATAATGTCCGTTAATCCTTTTGAGTACTTTTGGCTGCCCACAGTCGGGACAAAAATTAGAATTTACTTCGGTGTTACAGTTTAGGCAGTTCATTTTTTTGGTCAAATATTTTGGTCAATTTTTTTATTTGTAGTCAGTTTGATAAAATTGTCGCTAACTTGTTTATACCCCCTTATAAAATATGATCAATACCTCTTAACAGGGCTGATTTTTAGCAACTGATGTCAGTCTTTATTTTTTAAACGGAGCTAAAATACAAAAAAAGTGCAATGATTTTTAATCATTGCACTTTATATAACTTAAAGATTTTACCTGATAAAAAAGATTAACAGCCCAACCCAAAACTTACTATATTTCCAAAAAAATTACCAGCCCTTTACTGCTCCGCCTTTAAACTCGCGAACCGCAGCCTGTTCTACTTCGGCAGATTGAAAAGCTGCTACAAACTGTTTTATTTTTTCTTCTTTTTTGTTGTCATCACGACTTACAATTAAGTTGACGTAAGGTGAATCTTTGTCCTCTACAAACAGAGCATCACGAGCCGGAACCAGTCCTGCCTGCGAAGCAAAAGTATTATTGATAATTGCAATTGCAACATTCTGATCGTCTAAAGCACGTGGCAATTGCGGCGCTTCTAATTCTAATATTTTAAGATTCTTAGGGTTTTCTGTGATATCCGTTACTTTAGGCAATAAACCTACATTTGGACGAAGTTTTAACAAACCGTTTTTCTCTAAAAGTAATAAAGAACGCCCTCCATTTGTAGGATCATTTGGAATAATGATTGTGCTTTCGTTTTTCAGTTCTGAAAGGTTTTTGATCTTTTTAGAATAAGCAGCAATTGGATAAATAAAGGTCTTGGCAATAATCGCCAGTTTATATCCGCGCTGTTTTGATTGCTCGTCTAAATAAGGTTTGTGTTGAAAAGCATTAACATCAATATCACCCTGACTCAACGCTTCGTTTGGAATCACGTAATCGTTAAAAGAAACCAATTCTACCTCAAGACCATATTTGTCTTTGGCTACTTTTTGAGCCGCCTGAGCCACCACATATTCCGGACCGGCCGCTACTCCAACTTTAATATGATGTGGGTCGTTACTTTTACTTTTTCCGCAATTGGACACCACAACTGATAGCGCCACAATCCCAACTATTTTTAAAAAATTTAGTTTATTATTCATCCTTCTACGTATTTATAATTTTAACTCTTTACTCTTTATTCTTTACTCTTTATTCTTTACTCTTTATTCTTTACTCTTTCTTCTCCGCACTCAATTAAACGTTATCTATGGTCAAATCGTTTAGACAATGCATCACCTGCGAACTGAATCAGGAATACCAGAACAACCAGTAAGGCCAAAACCGAGTTCATCGTTACAGCATCATAACCTATATAACCGTACTGGTACCCCACCTGTCCTAAACCACCTGCTCCAACTGCTCCACCCATCGCAGAATATCCTACAAGTGTGATTAACGTAATCGATGCGGCATTGATTAAAGAAGGCAAAGCTTCCGGAAGCAAGACTTTAAATACGATTTGCAAAGGAGTTGCTCCCAATGCACGTGCTGCTTCGATTAAACCTGACGGAAGTCCCAAAAGACTATTCTCTACCAATCTGGCAATAAAAGGAGCTGCTCCAATACTTAACGGTACCAATGCTGCACTTACACCAATGGAAGTTCCTACCAGCGATCGTGTAAACGGAATCATCCACACAATTAAGATGATAAACGGAATTGAACGAAAAACGTTCACCAAAACCGATAAAAACCGATTCAAAACCGGCTGTTCTAAAATTTGATTTTTTCGGGTCAGAAAAAGTAAAACACCCGTTGGTAGTCCAAGCAGAAAACCAAAAAAACCAGAGACAAAAGTCATTACTATGGTTTCCCAGGTACCTTTTAATAATAATTCAATAATGGATTCAGACATAACCTATGATTTCTGTTTTAATATGTTTTGAAATAAAGTACTGGATTGCAGCATCATAATTTTCACGTTTACCTGACAATTCGATCAGCATCACACCAAAATTAACCTCTCCTGCCTGATCCATTTGCGCGCTTACAATCTTAAAATTGGTATCAAACAAACGCGAAACCTCTGAAATAACAGGCTCGTTAACCGATTTACCCGTCATTTCAAGTCTAAGTAATGGATTCAATCCCTCACCATCTTCCTTTTGCAATCTTTCCTGATAGACCTGCGGAACATCAAGATGCAAGGATGAAGCGATAAATTCTTTGGTCAGTTCATGTTTCGGATCAGCAAAAATTTCTCCAACACTTCCCTGCTCTATTAATTTTCCGTGACTGATTACCGCTACTTCATCACAGATCGATTTCACGACTTCCATTTGGTGCGTAATTAGAAGAACGGTAATGTTCAAACGACGGTTAATGTCTTTCAGTAAGTTTAAAATCGATCTGGTTGTTGCAGGATCCAGTGCACTTGTAGCTTCATCACATAAAAGTACTTTCGGATTATTGGCCAACGTACGTGCAATGGCAACCCTTTGCTTTTGACCACCCGAAAGACTTGCCGGATAATCATTTGCTTTCTCTTTCAGACCTACTAGTTCTAGTAATTCCAAAACACGGCTTTTGATTTCTGATTTTGAAGCTCCAACAAGTTCCAGTGGAAAAGCAACATTTTCGAAAACCGTGCGTGACGAAAGCAAATTAAAGTGCTGAAAAATCATTCCAATCTGTCTTCTCTCTACTGCCAGTTGGGCATTAGACAATTGCATTAATGCTTTTCCGTCTACAATAATTTCTCCCGAAGTGGGTCTTTCCAACAAATTCACACATCGAATTAAGGTACTTTTTCCCGCTCCCGATGTTCCTATTACACCAAAAATTTTCCCGGGCGGAACCCTAAGCGAAACATCCGATAAGGCGGAAACTATTCGGTCCTTCTGATGGAAATTCTTAGTGACATTTTTTAATTCAATCATTCCGTAATTCAAGTTTAAAAACAAAAAAGCCTCTCAAAAAATCATGAAAGGCTTCTTAAATAAATACTATTATTTTATAGGTAAGCCAGATCAATTAACCTCATAACAGGGCCGCAGCACATCATCATGTTGCTGTTAAAATAGCTTCTATTCTGGTTCTTTTTTCTCATTGATGCGGCAAATTTAATGAGTTATTTTTAATTTCAAGACAAAAACGAATAAAACTTTTATTAACCTATCAAAATAATAGACTAATTATAAGAATCAGGAGCAATTTCCGGCTATCCGCTTCTATCTTTCCCTGCTTAAAGAAAGCAGGGAAAGGATACCGCTGCTATCCGGGCTAGGCTTTAGTTTTCAAAATAACCTCACAGAAAACTTTTACATCAACAAAAAATGGCGCCTCTCAGCACCATTTTTTATTCCTATTTTCAAAACTCTAACGTTACTTTTTATCAATTTTATACAACCTGCCACCATCCGTAACCGCATACAAAGCCCCGTCATTTCCCTGAGTAATATCTCTGAATCGTTGATTCTCTGACACCAGAAGCCTCTCTTCACCCACAACTTTATTATTATCTATAGCAAGACGCACAATATGCATTCCGCTTAAAGCCCCAATAAAAAGATTGTTCTGCCATTCCGGAACGCGATTACCGCTGTAAAACGTCATACCACTTGGCGAAACTACCGGATCCCAGTAATAAATCGGCTGCTCCATACCGTCCTGCTGCTGAATTCCCGCCCCTATTTTTTCTCCGCTGTATTCAATTCCGTAAGTAATGGTAGGCCATCCGTAATTTGCACCAGCCTTTAAGCGATTGATTTCATCACCTCCTCGTGGTCCATGTTCCGAAAGCCAGATTTCACCACTAACTGGGTGAAGCGCCAATCCCTGAGGATTCCTGTGTCCGTAGCTATACAATTCAGGCAATGCTCCTGCCTGACTAAAAGTTGGATTTCCTGATGCCGGCTGTCCTTCTTTTGTAATTCTTACCACCTTACCAAGACCTGATGTAAGTGATTGTGACAAAGGTCTTGTTTCTAAAACCGAACGTTCTCCGGTGCTTACCACCAAATTACCTGTCTTATCAAACAAAATACGCCCTCCGTAATGAAGTGTGCTCGCATTAGCAGGCTTTGCTCTGTAAATAATTGTCGCACGTTCTATTGTTTTCTCATCAGCCGATAATTTTCCCTTGGCCACTGCCGTGTTATTTCCTCCGCCGGTAGCTTCTGAAAATACCCAATAAATCATTCTGTTGGATGCAAACTCAGGGTCCAGACATAAGCCCAACAAACCACCCTGCCCTCCTGCATTTACAGCAGGAATACCGGTAATAGGAGCACTTACCACTCCCGCAGTTGTAACAATACGCATAGTACCTGCTTTTTGTGTGACTAACAAACGACCATCCGGAAGACTTTTAACTCCCCAAGGGCTTGTAAGCGCACTCGTAATAACCTTAGCTTCAAATGCCGTATTGGTCTGCACACCATTAGTACGAGTTTGTCCTGTAAAAGCAGGTTTATAAGTCGTATTCGCAGGATTACCTTCTACAGGATTTGTAATCGTACCGGGATTAGACGGCGTTTCTTTGTCATTTGAACAGCTCAGAAAAGTAAAGAATACGCCCGAAAGAAGCACAATGTGTTTTAGATTTTTCATATACAGTAGATTTAGTTAAAAATGATATTTGGGTATCAACATCAAACTTCTAAATTTTAAATTGAAAAATTTTATATAATTCACCCGAAAAGTTATACAATTTCACATCATACCATTAACAATTAACAGCAAGAACATTCAAACATAACTTACTATAAAACAAAACCTAACAATTTAAATTAACAATTTGCCTCCTAATTTCCTTATCAATAAAATCATAAAAATATCCTAATAATGGTCGATACTACAATTATTCTTTTACATTTGCGATCATCAGATGATGTGATACTACGCATGAAAACACTAATCCAAAAAAAATCACTTGCAGAAGAAGTTGCTTCCAAAATACAGGAGCAAATCACTTTGGGTCATTATAAAATTAATGAAAAACTACCCATAGAAGCTGAATTGATGAAAAGTTTTGGAGTGGGTCGTTCCTCTATACGTGAGGCGATGAAGTTGCTTGCTAATTCCGGTTTTTTACGTATTCAGCAAGGTGTAGGTACTTTTGTTGAGCGATTAACCAGTACACGCGAACCAATGGATCAGCGTATCATGCGCGCCAATGTTCAGGACCTGGACGAAGTGCGACAAATACTCGAAATGAAAATTGCCGAAAAAGCTGCAATCAACAGAACTGATGACGATATCGCTGCCATGAAAGAGCATTTACTCAACAGAATGATCGCTGCCAAAGAAGGAAATCTCGAGGAATGTGTAGAAGCGGATATACAATTTCATATTGCGATTGCAAAAGCTTCAAAAAATGAAATTCTGGCTGATCTTTACAAATCTGCTTCCGTACATCTTAAAAAAGGATTCCTTCATCTTTATGGTGATACCAAAATATTCCAGGAAACATCGGCCGTACACCAACAACTTTTAGAAAATATTATTGCACAGGATCCTAAAAAAGCCTGGAATACTGTTGCAAAAATTATAGGACATATCAATTACTAATTTTTTACCCATATTCATCAGATGATCTGATCTTTTTATTACTTATGAAAACAGAAACTACTTTTACCAATACCCTAACAGAGTCAAAGCAATTAGCTCAGCAAACCGTTTTCTCCATTTTGTTCACGATCAGTTTTACGCATTTCATTAATGATATGTTACAAGCTGTAATTCCTGCCGTTTACCCCATTTTAAAAACTAAATTTAGTTTGAGCTTTACTGAAGTCGGGCTTATTACCCTGACCTATCAGCTAACAGCCTCCATCCTACAGCCTTTCATTGGCTTTTATACCGATAAAAAGCCGCGTCCGTATTCGCTGGCAATAGGTATGGGTTTTACCCTCGTAGGTCTTGCGGCGGTTGCGGTAGCTTCCAGCTTTATCAATATTTTACTTGCGGTAAGTTTAATTGGTATTGGTTCGTCTATATTTCATCCCGAATCGTCAAGGGTTGCCCATCTGGCTTCAGGAGGAAAAAGAGGTCTGGCCCAATCTATTTTTCAACTGGGAGGAAATGCTGGAAGCGCTATCGGACCATTATTAGCAGCGATAATTGTTGTTCCTTACGGACAGTTTAACATTATATGGTTCTGCTTAGCTGCTATTGTTGGCATCGTAATACTTTCAGGTATTGCCAAATGGTATCAGGAACATTTGAATCTGAAAGCAAAAAACAAATCGGCTATTTCTGAAGAAAAGCACCACTCCCTTTCGAAGCAAAAAGTAATCATTTCTTTGGGAATTTTACTGGTTCTGATCTTTTCAAAATACTTCTACATGGCCAGTATGACTAGTTATTATACTTTTTACCTGATCGATAAGTTTCAATTATCAGTTCAGGAATCACAGATTTATCTTTTCGCTTTTCTGGGTGCGGTAGCTGCCGGAACATTATTTGGTGGCGCATTAGGCGATCGTTTTGGACGAAAGTATATCATTTGGATTTCTATTTTAGGCGTTGCTCCGTTTACATTATTATTGCCTTACGTTTCGCTTTTCTGGACCGGAATTTTATCGGTAATTATAGGATTGATCATATCCTCTGCCTTCTCAGCAATTTTGGTTTACGCCACAGAACTGGTTCCCGGAAAAGTAGGCCTAATTGCCGGTCTTTTCTTTGGTTTGGCTTTTGGTATGGGAGGATTAGGGTCTGCTGTACTGGGAAAACTAGCCGACACTACCAGCATCGAATATGTCTTTAAAATTTGCGCTTTCTTACCTTTAATTGGTGTTCTGACCACTTTCTTGCCAAACATCGAAGGAAAAAAAGGAAAACAATAGTTTGTATTCCAGCAAATTAAATCAATAAAAAACTGAGATCTTGCAGTTAACTTTTCAGCCACAGATTATAATGATTCAATGGATTTTTAGCAATCCTGAAAAATTTTTAAGCTGTGGCTTTTACTTTTCTGAATATTTCAATCTTTAATCCTTAAAAAAAGATTAAAATTGGAGTTTCTTCAGCAAATACATTGATTTACTAATATTAATTTTTACATTTGCGTTATTTTTAACTATTCTAAATAGATTGAGCTTCTCAAGCTATTTCAGTAGTGTACCAAAACTAACTCATTTTAAAAAAATAGTAAATCTTACAATATGAAAAAGAATTTCTTTCTCTCTTTTGCATTAGCCGCTTCTTTTTTTGTTAGTGCTCAGCAAAAAAACATATTATTAGAACAGTCTTTTTGGAAAACAGCACCGGATGTAAATGCGGTTAAAGCTGAAATTGCAAAAGGAAACAGTCCAACAGTACCCAATGCTAACGCTTTTGATGCGACTGTTGTTGCGATTAATAATGACGCTCCTATCGCTTCTATAAAATTCTTATTGGATCAGCCCGGTAATACCATCGCTAAATTAACTCACGACAATCGTATTTACCTGCATTGGGCTGCTTACAGAGGAAATCTTGAACTGGTAAATTACCTTATTGCAAAAGGTTCTGATATTAATCTTGAAGACAGCCACGCTACTACTCCAATCGCCTTTGCTGCTTCAAACGGTCAAACCAATACCGCTTTGTACGATGCTTTTTTCAAAGCCGGAATTGATCCAAAGAAAAAATATGCCGATGGTGCAAATTTGTTACTAATGGCTGTAGCCTCTGACAAAGATCTTGTTTTAACGGATTATTTAGTATCTAAAGGATTGTCTTTAAAAGATGTTGATGCTAATGGAAGTACTGCTTTCGATTATGCAGCAAGAACAGGTAATATTGCTCTTCTAAAAAAACTTTTAGACCGAAAAGTAAAACCAACTGACAATGCACTTCTAATCGCAGCACAAGGTTCACGTAGAGAAACCAATACTCTTGAAACTTATAAATATTTAGTGGAAGAAGTAAAATTAAAAGCTACTGCGACCAGTAAGTCCGGAGAAAATGTACTTCATTTATTGGCAAACAAACCCAACCAGGGAGAGATAATTGCTTACTTTTTGGCTAAAGGTGTTGATGCTAACAAAATCGACAAAGATGGAAATACGCCACTAATGATCGCTGCCGGAGCAAGAGAAACTGCTGCATTAGAAAAACTATTACCGGTTACCAAAAACATCAATCTGCAAAACGCCAAAGCTGAATCGGCATTGACTTTCGCCGTAAGATCAGGTGCACCTGAAGCAGTTGCAACTTTATTAAGCAAAGGTGCTGATGTAAATGTAAAAGACAAAGACGGAAACAATCTGGGAGTATATTTGGTACAATCTTACCGTCCGATGGGCCGTGAGGCCAATGCTGCTCAGGATCCATTCGAAGCAAAAATAAAATTACTTCAGGAAAAAGGACTAAACTTAGCAGCTGTACAAAAAGACGGAAGTTCACTGTACCATTCTGCTATTGCTAAAAATGACCTGAATCTGGTAAAAAAATTAGCGCCTTTAAACATTGACGTTAATGCTAAAAACAAGGATGGTTTGACAGCTTTACACAAAGCGGCTATGGTTGCCAAAGACGACTCTATCTTAAAATACCTTCTTTCAATTGGTGCTAAAAAAGACATTAACACTGAATTTGACGAAAGTGCTTATGCTTTAGCAAAAGAAAACGAATCGTTAACCAAAAACAATGTTTCTATTGACTTTTTAAAGTAATAGCTAAAAACTGCATGTTTCGTGTTTCATGTTTCATGTTTCATGTTCAAGTTTTAAGTTCAAGTTTTAAGTTCAAGTTTCAAAAACCTGACAATCCAACAATCTAAAAATCTAAAGATCTAACAATCTAAAAAAATGAAATCAATATTTAAAATAGCCCTTACAGCAGCATTAATCTGCTTAATTTCTTTTCAGTCTGCAGCACAAAGCAAATACAAATGTATGCTTCAAATGGCTAATTATATGGGAGAAGGCGCTTACATCGTTGTTTCACTTATCAATCCAAAAGGAGAATACGAGAAAACACTTTATGTAATGGGTGACGACAAAAAATGGTACAAATCATTGAAAGAATGGAATAAATTCCAAACTTCAAAACCTGCTGACATCAGTGCAAAAACAGGAGCTTCTGTTACAGGTGGAGACCGTAGCATTACCACCATTGAAATTGAAGATTCTAAAATAAACAAAGGATATAAACTAAGATTTGAATCGGCTGTAGAAGATCAAAAATATTACGTAAGTGATTTAGAAATTCCACTTACTACTCAAGGATTGGCAGACAAGACAGAAGGAAAAGGTTATATCAGATATGTGAGATTAAACAAAATTTAATTGTAGTCATCGTACGGTTTACTATCAATTAATTTCTTTAAAAAAAGAATAGCCACAGATTCTACAGGATTCAACAAAATCAGATCCTTTTAATCTGTGGCAAAAAAACGCTTACATTTGATTACATTATAGATTACATTCAATGACTCTTTCTTTTTGGCGTTACGCGCACCTGGCTCTTGCTTTATTCTCTTCTCTATTTTTAATCCTCGCTTCGGCAACAGGTACTATACTGGCTGTTGATGCGATGCAGGAAAAAACACTTCCGTACCGGGCTGAGAATTTTGATAAGATCACATTGGAAGAAGCCCTTACCGTACTCAAAAAGAATTATTCTGAAATCACTACCATAAATGTCGATCACAATCAATTTGTAACCCTGCAGGCTATTGATGAAGAGGGTAATGACGTTAACGCTTATATTGATCCTAAAACCGGTAAAAAATTAGGAACACCCCTGAAAAAAAGTGATTTTATTCAATGGGTTACCGGATTCCATCGTTCTTTGTTTCTTCATGAAACGGGACGATTTTTTGTTGGCATTATTTCCTTTTTACTCGTTTTAATTGCAATATCGGGTTTTGCATTGGTTTTAAACCGACAAAGAGGTATTCGTAATTTTTTCTCTAAAGTAGTTAAAGAATATTTCGCACAATACTACCATGTAGTTCTGGGAAGACTGGCGCTAATTCCGATTTTAATTATTGCACTTACAGGAACGTATTTATCTCTGGAAAAATTCAA
Source organism: Flavobacterium sp. WG21 (assembly GCF_000335775.1). Lineage (NCBI taxonomy): Bacteria > Pseudomonadati > Bacteroidota > Flavobacteriia > Flavobacteriales > Flavobacteriaceae > Flavobacterium > Flavobacterium sp. WG21. The sequence goes on along the minus strand of NZ_AMYW01000005.1, from coordinate 117,109 downwards.
TTTCTTCATGGATAAAAAAGATCAGGAAAAAGTCAAAATGGTAAAAGCTGCTGTTTCCAAAGAAGAAAAAGAAACTTCTGTTTTCAAACATACTCTTTTGGCAGACGTCAAACATATTGAATTTCCATTTACAGATGATCCGGAAGAATACTACATCATCGAATTAAAGGACCGTGAAATCGAAGTCAATCAGGTAACCGGAACTATTGTTGAAAAAAAACTTTCTCCAATGACAGCCCAGTTTTCAGACTTAAGCCTTGATCTTCATACCGGAAGAGCCAACGGAATTTGGGCTTTTATACTTGCCATTGCCAGCATTAATATCCTCTTTTTTATCTATTCGGGTTTTGCAATTACTTTAAAAAGAAGATCTAGCCGAATCAAAAATAAATTCAAAGCCAATGAAAGTGAATTTATATTGCTTGTCGGTTCAGAAAATGGAAGTTCTTTACGATTTGCCAATGCTGTACTCAAACAATTGATCGATCAAGGCAAAAAAGCATTCATTACCGAATTGAACAGCTACACTGCTTTTCCAAAAGCAGAACATCTGATTGTCTTCTCCTCTACACACGGATTAGGAGATGCGCCTTCGAATGGAAATAAATTTATATCCCTTTTAAAGAAATATCCGCAACAGCAAAAAATCACTTATTCTGTAGTAGGATTCGGTTCAAATGCCTATCCTGATTTTTGCGGTTTTGCTTTCGAAATCGACAAACAGTTAGAAAATCAAAATTGGGCGGAACGTTTATTGGAAGTTCAGACAGTAAATGATAAATCGGCAGTTGAATTTGTGAACTGGATCAGATTGTGGAGTGCTAAGATGGAAATTCCATTGTCGACAACTCCTTCGCTTTACAATCATGTTCCGAAAGGATTGCAAAAATTAATGGTTTTGGACAAAACACTTATTTCCGAAACCGAGCAGACTTTCCTGATCACCTTGCGCGCCAACATGAGGGCTAAATTTACTTCTGGTGACTTATTGGCTATTTATCCGGCTAACGACAGCAGGGAACGTCTCTATTCGATCGGAAGTCATTCCGGAAGCATACAATTAGTCGTAAAACTACATCCACACGGATTAGGCTCAGGTTTTCTAAACGCTCTGGCACCCGGAAATGTGATAAAAGCCAGAATCATCAACAATAAAGCGTTCCATTTTCCTAAAAAAATACCTCAGGCTGCCTTTATTTCAAACGGAACGGGTATTGCTCCTTTTCTTGGAATGATTGAGCAAAATAAAGCCAAGACAGAAACACATTTATATTCAGGATTCCGTATGGAAACGGAAACGGTTTCGGGTTATAAAAAGTTTACTACCGAAATGATTCAGAAACAAAAACTGCATAGTTTTCATCTGGCTCTGTCCCGCGAAAACGAGCATTTTTATGTGATGGATCTCATCAAACGTGATGCTGATTTCTTTATCAACTTATTGCAAAAAGGCGGTGTTATTATGATTTGCGGTTCACTTGCCATGCAGCAGGATGTCGAAGCAATTCTCGATCAATTGTGTCTCGAAAGAAATGTCAAGAATCTTTCTGAATACAAGAAAAACGGTCAGCTTTTGAGCGATTGTTATTAATGAATTATTACACCTGATTTTCGTTTAAAATGTAAAATAAATTTCAATGTCAATCAAAAAATCAGTCTTTACTTTTTACCTGTTTTTACTGCTAATACTAGGTGGTCTGACCAGTAATGCACAAGTTTTACGAAAAAGAACTACACTGCTCATGGGAGGACGTTTTGACATTTCGATCGTTGCAAAAGATTCCCTTACCGCAGAACAAAATATCGATATTGTAATTGCTGAAATTACACGAATTGAAAACCTGATCTCCGACTGGAAATCTGATTCACAAGTCTCTGAGATCAATCAAAATGCGGGAATCCGTCCTGTAAAGGTAGATCGTGAAGTTTTTGAACTCACCCGAAGAGCATTACAATTTTCTGAAGCTACCAAAGGTGGTTTCGACATCAGTTTTGCCGCAATGGATCGAATCTGGAAATTTGACGGATCGATGACAGAAATGCCTTCTGCCGAGGCCATCAAAAAATCTGTAGAAAAAGTAGGTTACAAAAATATTATCCTCGACAGTGTTCAATCGACCATATTCCTAAAACTCAAAGGAATGAAAATTGGATTTGGCGCTTTGGGAGAGGGTTACGCAACTGATAAATGCCGAAATATAATGCTTGCAAAAGGCATCAAAGCCGGAATTGTAAACGGTTCAGGCGATATGACTGCCTGGGGAAGACAACCCAACGGAAAAGACTGGAACATTGGCATGACGAATCCTTTTCATCCTGATACTTTGTTTGCCGTTGTTCCGTTAAACAATGGTGCTGTGACCACCTCCGGAAGTTATGAAAAGTTTGTTGTTTTCAACGGCAAGCGTTATTCTCATATCATCAACCCCGCAACCGGATATCCTGCTACTGGTTTGTGTAGTGTTTCTGTTTTTGGTCCCAATGCCGAAACTGCAAATGGGTTAAGTACTTCTCTTATGGTTTTAGGACAAAAAGCGGGACTTCTTCTTTTAAAAAAATATCCCGACTACAGCTGTGTCATGATCACCGACAACGGAAAATTAATAAAATCTGCAAACTTCAAAATAAAGAAATTTAAAGCTAAACTTTAGTTTTATATCAAGATGTTAGAAAAGTTTTTTTCACGCAGATTTTTGTGTCTCGCAAAGTCGCGAAGACGCTAAGCTGTTTCTGTACGAAGTCTTCAAATAATCCAATCTAAAACTTTGCGCTTTTACGCCTCTGCGAGAGTCTTTATTACTCATAAAATTTCAGGAAAGAAAAATCAGGACTTAGCATTGCTATTTCGTTAGTTGCCGTCTCGAGTTGGGCTTGTGTGGCATAAACAAACATCTTTTGTTCGTAATCACTGATTGCTTCCTCTATCGTTTTAAATTCACCATTGGTCAGATTATTCGATAAAATTAAGGCGTCTAATAATCCTATATTTGCCCCCTGACCCGCAAATGGAGGCATAATATGTGCTGCATCTCCAATGAGTGTCATAGGTAACGGACGCTCTTTCTTCCATTGAAGATTTAAACTGATCTTTCTCGTTGGCCACAAAACAAAAGAAGAAGTAGCTTCAAGCAATTCCTTATAGCATTCGTCCCATTCAAAAAACCGATTTAAGAGGTACTTTCGAATGCCATCTGTACTTTCAAAAGCTCCATCTTTTCTGATAAACTCCTCTGGACTTTTAAAAATGACATTATAACTCAATACTTTTCCATTCTTTGGATTCGCAACCAACAAACCTTCTTTTCCGGAAGTCATAAGTATACTGCCATTACACAATTTATTGAACTTCTCGCAGGATGTTTCCGGACAAAGCACCTCGCCTTGTATCATCAATGTTCCGGTATATTCGATTGCAGCGGGTGTGATAAATTTTCTGGCTTTAGACATTCCCCCATTGGCTCCAATAACAAAATCGGCAATCGCATTTGTTTCATTATCAAACTCTAAAACCCATTTTCCCTTAGTCACTTTAAGATTGGTAAACTTGCTGTCCCAGACTACAGTATCACTTTTCACACTATTAAGCAATAACAATCTCAAATCGTTCCTGTTAATTTCGGGATTATCATAACGTTCTTCTTCGGTTGTTGTTTTAGAAAATAACACATTTCCTTGGGGATCTGTTACTGTTCTTCCCATTGGTACCGCCCTGTCAAAATAATCCTGTAATAAACCTGCTTGTTTTAAAGCTTCTTGTCCTGAACCCTTGTGAAGATCAAGAGTCCCGCCTGAAATTCTGACTTGGGCATTTGAATCTCTTTCATAAACGGTAACATCAGCTCCGTTTTGCTGTAATAATTTTGCCATAGTAAGACCAACCGGTCCTGCACCGATAATGGCTACTTTTTTATCTTTTAATAACATCATTTTATCTTCTAAATTATGAATGACAAAATTCTGCTATCCGATTATTTTAGGATTGTATAAATGCGACAAAATCATGGTTTATCAGCTGTTGCTTTGCTTTTCGTGCAAATGCACCCGGTGTGGTACCACTGTAACGTTTAAATTCTTTGCTCAAGTGAGACTGATCCGTATAACCTAATTCCTGCGCTAAACTTGCAATACTTAGATTGGGCTCGAGCCATAATCGGTTGCGAGCCTGTTCGAAGCGCATGACAGCCGAAACATCTTTAACCGTATAACCTGACGATTGCTTAAAATTTCTTTCTAAAGTACGTATTGTAGCATGAGAAGCGGCAGCTACCTCTCTAACCGATATACGCCCTCCGGCTGCCGTCATAGCAATTCCTGCTTTAGATATCAAACTATTGCTGTCAGACTTTGCTTCTGCTGCAAAAAAATAGTCTTCGACTTTGGCAATAGCCTCTTCAATTTTGTGAGAAGCGATCAGATCGTTCAAAACAGACTGAAGTTTAGCAATAGGATGCTCAAAAACCTGTACTCCCTCCTTACCCTTTTGGGAAGACAATCCAAGCAGGTCAAAAACCATCCACGGATAACATCTAATACCGATAATTTCAAGTGAATCAACAGAATTGAAAACAGCTGGCTGATGGAGTAACCCTATCATAAATGGTGATGACAGTGGTTTCAAAACTCCATTAGAAGAAATACGAAGCTCATTTCCAAAATAAAAAATAATTTCAGCATAACCATCCGGTATCACTTCAAAGTTCGACTGTACTTTGCCGTAATCAATCTTATCATACCAAAAGCACTTTATGCTTTTTTGTAATTCTTCGGGCGGAACAAATTCCTGATGGTTGGTTTGAAAAGAAAGCATAATTGGAAGAAATTAGAGACAAACAATTATAAAACAAACAAAAGCCATTTCAAAAAACTGACCTTATTTTGACAATAATCCATTTCAAAATTAAGAAATTATCAGGTACTATTACAGCATAACATAAACAACTGTTTATCAATCATAAAAATAGAATAATAAACTTTGCATTGAACTATTCTCAATTTCGACCTTTGCAATTTAAAAAGTATTATAGTACAAAACACCCCCGATTCTTAGCCTCTAAAATCTAAATTTATGTCAACATTAGAATTTCTAATGTAATTCTAATGATCTTCTAATTCCTTTATTTAGATTAAATATAAACAATGATTTAGCTTTGCATTTCTATTTAAGAAGTACATAAATCATGAGGTTTTTATTGTTATTGTTGACGTTCGTTCATTTTTCAGTTTGGTCCCAAAATGGAAATATTAAAGGAAAAGTTACTTTTGAAAATTCTGAATCTGCATTTGGCGCTACAGTTACAATTGCCGGAACTCAAAAGTTTGCCATGGTTGGTAACAACGGTCAATTTGAAATTAAAAATGTTGCTTATGGTACTTATACACTTGAAATTACATCACTTGAAGCGAAAACTAAAACAGTAAAGGTAACTTTAAACAGTCCTACTGCTCAGGTAAATATCTCATTAGAAAAATCAAATGATCCTAAAGCCTTAAAAGAGGTTGTCGTAAAGAAAAACTCTGTAAAAAAAGAAATCATCAGTAAAGGTTTCTCTGTAAATGTTATAGAAACTAAAGACGCCGCCACACGAAACCTGCAAACCAATGAATTACTTGATCGTTCCGCAGGCGTACGAATCCGACAAAACGGTGGATTAGGTTCAAGCGTAAATTACAATCTGAATGGAATGTCCGGAAATGCTATCCGAATTTTTATTGACGGAATTCCGCTTTCTACTTATGGTTCTTCCTTTAGTCTTAACAGCATACCACCTGCCTTAATCGAGCGCATCGAAGTTTACAAAGGGGTTACCCCGGCAGAACTGGCGGACGATGCCTTAGGCGGAGCCATAAATGTAATTTTGAAAAAAGGTGTTAAAAACACGCTGAATGCTTCTGCTTCTTATGGATCTTTTAATACCATTCAGTCCAACTTTAATACGACCTATCGTGACAAATCGGGATTTACCTTAAAAGGATCGGGCTTTTATAATTACTCAGATAACGATTATGAAGTATGGGGAAGATTCGTTTACAATATAGCACCGGATGGACGTTACGAACTTACACGCGCCAAACGTTTCGAAAACCGATACAGATCCTATGGAGGAAGATTTGAAACCGGTTTTACCAATGTAAAATGGGCTGACAATTTTTTAATTGGTATAAATGTCTCTGAAGATCACAATCAGATTCAACACGGTCAATTCATGACAAGGCCTTATAAGGGACGTTTTTCCGAAGCTGATGCTACCGTAATAAGCCTGAATTACTCTAAAAAAGGTTTTCTCTTTAAAAAACTTGATTTTTCAACCAATACCGTCTTTAGCAATAAACATGAAGTCGTAAACGATACGGTAAAATGGAATTACAATTGGAACGGTGAAAAAGCAATAGGTTTATATGGTGAACCGGTTTTATCCTATACTGGTGCACAGCAAGGTGGCCCAACCATTAATAACATTTCAGAAAATATATTAAGTTCCAGAAGCGTATTTACCTATAACCTAAATGAATACAACCGATTTATATTCAGCAATTTATATTATAAACTGGATAGAAATGAAGACGATTTAATCAAACCGGAATTTCAAAAAGATTTTGAAGCAACATTTGATTTGCAAAAAACAGTCACTTCATTAGCTTATGAAATGCAGGCTTTTGAATCACGTTTGAGAACCAATATTTTTGGTAAGTTTTACGAACAAAAAGTAAACCACAGAAAACCGGAATTGGTTACACAAAACGGGCAAACTACCGTTGTAGAAAAGATTACCAAAAGTGCAACTCCATTATTTGGATACGGACTGGCTACTTCTTACTTTATTACTCCTGAACTAATGATCACGGCATCTGCGGAGAAAGCCATCCGATTAGCAACTTCAGATGAAATGTTCGGAAGACCTAGTGAAAATGTACTGGCTAACCCCAATCTAAAACCAGAGCAAAGCAACAATTTCAATGTAGGCGTACAATTTGGTCCCTACGAAATAAATACACATAAGATTTCAATTGCTGCATCAGGTTTTTCAAGGAATGCCAAAGACCGAATTGTTCGTACTTCCGGTAACAGGGTAAATGATGCCATACAAACCTTACCGTTTGAAAACCTGGGGCGTACACAATCTATTGGTTATGAAGCTTCTTTTAATTATAGTTACAAAGATCGCTTGTTCTTATCAATGAACATGTCAAAATTTAACTCTTTGTTCAAGATGCAATTTGATGGTAATGGAGGACAGTTATCGAACTATAATAAGCAAATTCCAAATGAGCCTTTCTTCACCGTAAATGGTAATGTACAATACAATTTTAAAGAACTGATACAGAAAAATTCGCAACTAAGTTTGTATTATAATTTTGGTTATGTAGATCCCTTCGCCACACTTTGGATTGACGTCATAAACTCAAAAACACCGGCGCAATTTGTACAGGATTTAGGTTTGAGTTATGCATTTCCAAAAAAACAATTCGTACTAAGCTTCGATGCTAAAAACATTTTCGATAAACAAGTTTTCGATAATTACGCTGTACAAAAACCGGGACGCGCTTTTTATTTGAAACTGAATTATACCCTTAATAAATTTTAATATCTAATTTTTTTAAAACTAATGAATATGAGAAAAAATATGTTTAAACTATTGACATGTGGTTTAGTATTAGGCACATTGTCATTGGCTACAGGCTGCAGCAGCAATGATGAAAAAAGTGCTGATCCGGTAAATCCGGAAACACCAGATCGTTGGATTACAGTTTCGGGAGCACTAATGCAGGATGCTCCTGGTGATGGAAACGGAGGAACTATGGTTTATGCTGTAACCAAAAAAAATGCTAAAGATCCAAACTATTCGATTAATGTTTACGCAGACGGAATGCCGGTACAATCTAACAGAACGGCTCGTTTGCAATCGTCTGTAGATGGAAAAACTCTTTTCAACATCACCTACACAGGGGCTAACGGAGGAGAATTTATGACCTATACTGTAAATGGAGCTAAAAACTTCACACAATCAGGTACAACTGTAAACATTTCTCAATATGCCGGAACATCTCCAAGATGGAATAAACTTTTTGACGGAGACAAAACCGGAGTTGCAGTAAATGTAACTGCTCCGGTAGTTAAAACAAATCCGGACAAAACGTATATGTATACAAGAGGTACAGCTACCGTACTTTCTTTAGATCTTAAAGGAATTCGTATTTCAGGATTCAAACAATATGAACTTCCGTTAACCGCTCAGGAAGAAGCTCAAGGACACCATATTTTTCGTTTAGATGCTCCTACGATCAACAAAGCAGGAAATAAAGTAATTATCGGAACATGGTTACGTAAAACGAATCCTACTACAGGACAAATCGAAACTACTTACGACCGCCCGGGTGCTAAATCTGTTGTAGTAGATTATCCATCATTAGAGAATCCACAAATCATTACTTCTAAAGTTGGTTTTGGAGATACCAGTGGTTTCCGTAGCTTCAACAGCTTCTTAGGAACTGACGGTAACATTTATCAGGCTACCCAAAGAGATACCAACAAAGGTTCTTATATCGTAAGAATCAACCAAAACAATCAATATGATGATTCATTTGTTATCAGTCTTGATGCTGCATTAGGCATAAAAGGATCTTATATCGATGCCTGGAGATACGCAGGAAACGGAATCGCTTACGTACTTTACACCAGCACTGCTACTGGAGATCAGGGATTTGTTGCAAGAGTAGATTTAAATGCTAAAACAGCTAAAAAAGTAGAAGGCATTGATTACGATGCTGCTATAGATTTTGGTCAGTACCAAGGTTTTGTAGTGGATGGAAATGAGCTTTACTTAGCGGTTACACCGGTTGGAAAAGACGGAAATATTTACGTGATCGATATCCCAACAGGAGCTGTTACTAAAGGAGCTAAATTGGTAAACAAACCTGGAAACCACTATATTGGAGTATTCTAAAAATCTGCACAAGCAGTAAAAGCACTCATAACAATTGTTATTACTTGAGTTTTTTTTTTAATTAAAACATTCCGTTTCAGATTTCTGGAACGGAATGTTTGTTTTTTATTTAAAATGATTTCTTTTAGTCACCACCACATCCTCCACACGAAGAACCGCAAGAACTTCCACAAGAAGAAGTTCCACAATAAGAAGTTCCGCATGATCCTGAACTGGTAAAATTATTTGAAGAAACCGAATTAGTATTGTAATTAATCAATGGCATAAATGAATTTGCTAATATTATATTTCCATAAAGAAAATAATCCCACTCCCAATTCTTTTCGGATGCTGTTACTATCCTTGCCTTATCTTCAAAAACAGAAGGTATAATAGTTGTAAACATTAAATTTAATACTTGATTGATATAATACAATGAAATTATAGCCAAAGGGACAATCGCAAAAAATAAAAATGTAATTGGTTTACCTCTCCAAACTCCGGTTATAAATCTGCTAAAACCAATGCTTAACAAGAATCCTAAAACACTCATTACAACGATCACTACATTTGCAAATTTTTTCGAATCAAAAATTCTGTTTCTTATTCTGTAAGTTGCTTTCTGAAGCTGCTCAAAAATAGGCTTTTGTGAAGCAATCTTGCATAACTCCTGATAGGACATTGGCTCAAAATCTTTCATAATTTCGACTATACAATTCTCATATCGATTTTCAATAAAACTTTCATCAATTAATTCTAATCTATTATTTGTTAAAATCTTAATTTTATGAGTTACAATCAAATTATTCACCACTCCATTAATGACAGCATCCAGTTTGTTTTCTCTAAAAAACACCATCTCAAGTGCCGTAAGATTCTGCAAAATGAAATTGGACTTAATTGTATCATATAGCGAAAGAAAACTTTTTCGGACATAAAATTTCAAGAATAAAATTACAACTACAAAAAGCAAAAGATAGACTATAAGAAAATTAGGATTCTTAATTTTTGTTAGAAGCGAAAAGATAACAAAACATACCGGAAATGATAGAGCAATGGTATAAATTAGAAAGTTTTTTCTAAGTTTTGAAATTTCATAGCTGCTTCTCTCTAAATGTAAAGAATCTAGTTCATTATGATAATGCCAAATTTCAGCTAACTGTGGGCCAAAATTAACTTCATAAAGCTCCTTTGTCCTTTCTTTTGCCATTTTAAACTTATCAAATTCTGATCTATTATGAGTTGAGGGAATATGTTCTATTCTTTTTCCTAATAAATCACAGAAATCAGAATAAGAATTAGTAAAAATTAAGTGTTGATGCCAGACAATATCAACAATTTCTGAAGGTGAAACCATTTCGTTATTGGTTGCAGCCAGAAAAAGAAACTTTTTATATTCAATTATGGCACTTTGAGTAAAATGAATCGTCCAATGATTCTCTAGTGCTAATCTTGTTGAAAACCCATATTGATCATTTGGTTGATCAAAACTAAATGCTAAAACCTTTTCCCAAAGTGTTTTATTCATAAAATCACTTATATTTTAGTTATATTTTGCAAAATTAAATGTACTATTTAACATTACAAATCTTCAGCTAAAATAACATTATTTCTTTCACAAAAAACAAGCTTAAAAATTAAATTCTAAATGTTATATAAGTTCAATTAAGAAAAAAACTTATATTGACTCACACAATTTCTATAGCAAAAAAGAAATCAAACAGAATTTGTAAAATTGATGCCATTCGTGGTAAAGCGATCACGTTGAGCAATGAAATTTATTTAATGATTATTTTATTTTTGAAGTAAATTATCATTTATAAATATTTTTCAATAGTTTTGTGTAATCGATTACATTTAATTTTTTTTATTAATGTTGGCCTAAATTCCAACATCAATAAAAAAATCCATAAAGAACTATACATATGAAAACCAAATCTATTCATCACTTGTTTTTTACAGTGGTATTTTTACTTGTGACCTGTTCCGAACTTACTGCACAAAATTCAGATTCTTATGATACATACAAAGACATCGAGTTTAAAATGCCCAAAGTCAATGAACCGGTAATACCTAATAATACTGTAAATCTAAAAGATTTTGGTGCTGTAAATGGCGGATATGTTTTAAACACGAAAGCTTTCGCTGATGCCATAGAAGCCGTGTCAAAAAAAGGTGGTGGAAAAGTAATTATTCCACCCGGAATCTGGCTAACAGGTCCGATTATACTAAAAAGCAATATTGAACTTCATGCCCAAACGGGAGCCTTAATTAAATTCTCTACCGACAAAAATTTATATCCAATTATTGAAACCAGTTTTGAAGGGCTTAACACCTGGCGCTGCATCTCTCCTATTTATGGCAAGAATCTGGTAAATGTAGCCTTTACAGGAAGTGGTGTGTGGGACGGTTCCGGAGAAGCCTGGAGACAGGTTAAAAAAAACAAACTGACGAAAGAACAATGGAAGAAATTTATCGCTTCCGGTGGCGTTTTAAATGAAAAGAAAGACAGCTGGTATCCTTCTGAACAATATTTAAAAGGCTCCAAAGGTGCTGATCAGAATGTTCGTCACGATCTAAAAACGAAAGAAGAATTTGAAGCCATTCACGACTTTCTTCGTCCGGTTTTAGTGAGCATACAAAACAGTAAAAGAGTACTATTTGATGGTCCTGTGTTTCAAAACTCACCTGCCTGGAACCTTCATCCTTTTATGATAGAGGATTTAATCGTTAGAAATATAACGGTTCGTAATCCGTGGTTTTCGCAAAACGGTGACGGTCTTGACGTCGAATCCTGCAAAAATGTAATTATCGAAAATTCAAGTTTTGATGTGGGTGATGATGCCATCTGTATCAAATCGGGAAAAGACAAAGACGGTCGTGATCGAGGTGTTGCCTGCGAAAATATTATCGTAAAAAACAACATCGTTTATCACGGACATGGCGGTGTAACGGTAGGAAGTGAAATGTCGGGTGGGGTGAAAAATCTGCACGTCTCCAATTGTACTTTCATGGGAACTGATGTTGGTTTGCGTTTTAAAAGCACCCGTGGACGTGGGGGAATTGTGGAAAACATTTATATCTCGGATATTTTTATGACCGATATTCCATCACAAGCCATTTCATTTGATTTATATTATGGGGGAAAATCCATAGCCGAAACTTTGGCCGAAGGCGGAAACACTGTAACGACAAAAGCTATTCCTGTAAGTGAAGAAACGCCACAATTTAAAAACATTTCAATTAAAAACATCACCATTAAGGGCGCACAGCAAGCGGTATTTCTACAAGGTCTGCCTGAAATGAATCTGGAAAACATCGAAATCTCCAATTTGACCGCCAAAGCAGAAAAAGGCTTTTCGATTATTGATGCTAATGGAATTAAAATCAACCATGCAAAATTAGACATCGAAAACCCTACCGTATTTGAAATTTACAATACTAAAAATATGTTTTTAAAAAATATAGCTTTTAATTCGACTTCTGCGAAAGCAATCTCCATTAACGGAGAAGCTTGTCAGAATATTGAGTTGGCTGCATCTCCAAAAACAGATTTTTCTAAAACAACTACCCTCGGAGAAACTGTTCCCAAAAATGCTGTAAAATTCTGAGATTAAAATCGGAACGCAATCAAAAGAGTGATTCCGTTTATCAAAGAAAGTTCACGAAACTCTAAATAAAAAAAAGCGCCCCATACTCTGAGGCGCTTTTCGTTTCAAAATTTAAAATAATAGAAGCCGCGAAAACTATTTCCATCCGCCACCTAAGGCACGATACAAATCGACCACGGCTTGCAATTTTTGCAAATTATCAGTGATACCGCTTAATTGCGCTGCCAATAAATTTTGCTCTGAAGTTAATACATCGGTATAATTGGTTGCCGAGCTGTACTCTAAAAGCTGTTGTGTAAAATCGACCGCTTTTTCAAGGGCTTCAATTTGTTTTTGTCTTGAATCTTCTTTTTCAACGGCCATTTCATAAGCATACAAAGCATTTGATACCTCCTGCCCTGCTACTAAAAGACTTTGCTGAAAATCGTTCAGCGCCTGAACTTGTTTGGATTGTGCTGTTGTTAATCTTGCCTTATTCAGTCCCTGATTGAAAATAGGCTGTGTTAAGCCTCCTATCAAAGAATAAAAAACAGAATTGGTAAAGAAATCCGTTAGTTGCAGGTTAGAGAATCCGCCACTTGCGGTAAGCGTTAAACTTGGATAAAAATACGTTTTAGCCATATTGGTACTTTCAAACGCAGTGCGGAAATTAAACTCGGCCTGACGAACATCCGGACGGTTTTCCAGCAATTGTGCCGGCATACCTACAGCAAGATTTTCCGGAACGGTCTGGTTCCCCAATGTCCCTCTTTCAATAGTGCCCGGAGCTTGTCCCAACAAAATATTAAGCGCATTCTCCGTTTCACGAATACTTCGTTTTAAATCCGGAATCAATACTTCGGCTGCATGCTGATTGGCTTCACTCTGCACCACTGCTGCTCCGGTAACTATTGCACCTTCTTTTAAAGCTTTAATCGTTTCCACATTTTTAATACGGCTTTCTAAAGTCGCTTTGGTAATTTCTAATTGTTTGTCATACGCTAACAACAGAAAGTAATTATTCGCAATATCAGCGATCAATTGTGTCTGAATGGCTTGTTTTGCAGCATCTGTAGCAAGATAGGCAGCTAGAGCCGCTCTTTTTGAACTGCTCAATTTTCCCCAAATATCAAGTTCCCAGGAAGTATTTAACCCTAATTTATAGGTTGTTGTCAGTGTATTGATATTAATTCCCGGGGGAAAATTCAGTCCCGCCTTTGATTGTTTGTTATGTGTAGCACTCGCATCAAAATTCAGCGTTGGATAATAAGCCAATTTTGCCTGACGCAAAGTAGCTCTCGACTGCACTATATTTTCGATCGCATTCTTTAAATTGAGATTCTGATCTAATCCTTTTTGAATTAAAGCATTCAGTTTCTCATCTTTAAAAACAGTTTGCCATGGCATACTTGCCATAGTAGTCGAATCGGCAGCATTTTGATCGCGATACAACTTATCGGTCGAAATAGCCGACGGACGTTCGTATTTCTTGGTAATCGAACACGCACTCAACAGTGTCGCTGCCACTACCACAAGAATATATTTATTAGAACTATGAGTCATTTTTTTAAAATTAAATTACTACTCTTTGTGAGTTTCTATCAATTGCACTTCCTCGTCATCATCACCTTCATCATCATAATTTTCTTTTGGCGGACCACTCACACGCTCTTGCAATGTCTGGAAAATGATGAACAATACCGGAATTACAAATACTCCTAAAATGGTACCGATCAACATTCCTCCAACAGCACCCGTTCCAATCGATTTATTTCCAACAGCACCTGCGCCCGAAGCAAACATTAAAGGAACAAGTCCTAAAATAAAAGCAAAAGAGGTCATCAAAATCGGACGGAAACGTGCTACCGCTCCTTCAATAGCCGACTGTACAATTGGCAATCCCTTTCGGCGCCTTTCGAGTGCAAATTCGACAATCAAAATCCCGTTCTTGGCCAATAACCCAATTAACATGATTAAAGAAATCTGTAAATAAATATTACTGTTCAACTTGAAAATAATCGAGAACAAATAGGCTCCTGCCAATCCAAACGGAATTGAAAACAGTACAGCAAAAGGCAGGATATAACTCTCGTATTGTGCACTTAGCAGGAAATAAACAAACACCAGACACAATACAAAAATAAAGATCGTCTCACTTCCTGATGCTAATTCTTCACGCGTTAATCCCGAAAATTCATAACCATAACCTGCAGGAAGACTCTCTGCTGCTACTTCCTGAATCGCTTTAATAGCATCTCCCGAACTATAACCCGGTTTTGGTGCTCCCGTGATCGAAATAGAGGTAAACAGGTTAAATCTTGAGATAGATTCCGGTCCGAATACCCTGGTCATTTTTACGAACTCGGTAATAGGCGCCATGGTTCCGGCACTGTTGCGGACAAAGATCTTGTTCAAACCTTCGGTATTGGTTCTAAACTCCGGAGAAGCCTGAATCATCACACGATATTGCTTACCGAATTTATTGAAATTAGAAGCGTACAATCCTCCATAATAACCTTGCATGGTTGATAAAATAGTATTGACTGAAACACCTGCATCTTTTGCTTTTGCCAGATTAATATCCATCATGTACTGAGGGAAACCCGGATTAAAAGGCGTCGTAGCATATTGTATCTCCGGACGTGCCGAAAGTTTGGCCAGAAATTCATTGTTTACTTTATAAAATTCTGCTGTACTGTGGCCTCCTTTGTCCTGTAACTGAAATTCAAATCCACCACTTTGTCCAAATCCCTGAATCGTTGGCGGGGAAATAAAGAAGATATTGGCTTCACGAATGCCACTCGTTTTAGCAAACAGCTGACCAATTACATCATCGACACTCAGCTCACGATCTTCCCAACTTTTCAATCTCACAATTACCATACTATAGGCACTACCCGCACCTGCTGTAAAGTTCTGACCCACGATACGAAGGGTATTTTCGACACCCGGAATGGTGTGCGCTATACTATCGACCTTTTTCGCTACAACGTCAGAACGTTCCATAGAAGCCGAAGGCGGCAAACTGATATTGGCAAAAACTACACCCTGATCTTCCGCCGGAACGAAAGCTGACGGTGTCGTTTTCATCATATAGAACAAAGCTCCCGCAGCAAAAAGTATGGATCCCAGTGCAATCCATTTTTTGATGGAAAGGAACTGAACTGAACGTTTGTATTTTTCGGTTACATTGTCAAACGCAACGTTAAATGAGGTATAAAATCTCTGAATAAAACTTTGATGTTTGTGATCGTCAGCATGTGGTTTTAAAAGCAAAGCACACAACGCCGGACTCAAAGTAAGTGCGTTCACGGCCGACAGAATAATCGCAACCGCCAATGTAATTCCGAATTGCTTATAGAAAACCCCGGTCGAACCTGTGATAAAAGTTACCGGAATAAATACCGCCGCCATGACCAGTGTGATCGAAATGATCGCTCCCGAAATCTCATTCATCGCATGAATAGTAGCTTTCTTAGCCGATTTGTACCCATTGTCGAGTTTGGCATGTACCGCCTCGACGACTACAATCGCATCATCGACCACAATACCAATGGCCAAAACCATCGCAAATAGCGTCAGCAGGTTAATGGTAAAGCCGAATAAATTCAGGAAGAAGAACGTTCCAACAATCGCAACAGGAACTGCAATCGCCGGAATTAAAGTCGAGCGGAAATCCTGAAGGAAAATAAATACTACAATAAAAACCAGAATAAAAGCTTCTACCAAAGTGTGAATTACCTTTTCAATTGAAGCATCCAGGTTTTCATTGACATTGATTAATACAGTATACTTTATGCCTTTCGGAAACGTTTTTACGGCTTCGTCAATCAATTTTTTAGAATTATTAATGACATCACGTGCATTCGAACCGGGAGTCTGACTAATTGCAATACCTACAGACGAGCGTCCGTTTGTGGTACTGGTCGAAGAATAACTTAAAGAACCCAATTCTACTTTCGCCACATCTTTTAAACGCAATAATTGTCCGTTTCTGGCTGATTTAATGACAATCTCTTCAAATTCTTTTGCACTTGTTAAACGCCCTTTGTATTTGATTACATATTGAAAAGCCTGATCTCCGTTTTCACCAAATTTTCCCGGTGCCGCTTCAATATTTTGTTCTGCCAAAGCAGCCGAAACATCACTCGGAATCAATTTATACTGCTGCATTACATCGGGTTTCAGCCAGATACGCATAGAATAATCTCTTGAACCGAAAACGGTAACATCTCCTACTCCCACTACACGCTGAATTTGCGGTACTAAGTTGATCTTAGCATAATTTTGAAGAAATGTCTGATCGTAGGCTTTATCATCACTGTACAAAGAGAAAATCAACAAGTTACTACTCTGACTTTTGGTTACGGTTACCCCCGCCTGAGTTACCTCAACCGGCAATAAACTGGTAGCTCTGGAGACCCTGTTTTGTACGTTTACCGCAGCTAAATCAGGATCGGTTCCTACTTTAAAGAAAATTTTTATAGAGGCATTACCATCATTAGTCGCCGTAGAAGTCATATAGGTCATGTTTTCTACACCGTTGATTTGCTCTTCAAGCGGAATTACGATACTTTTCAGGACCACATCTGCATTCGCTCCGGTGTAACTTGCTGCTACATTCACGGTTGGTGGTGCGATGTCCGGATATTGCGCAATAGGAAGCGCGGCCAGTCCCAGGATTCCCAGGATTACGATAATAACCGATATTACCGTAGATAGTACCGGTCGTTGTATGAATATTTTAAACATTTCTTTTTATTTTAAATCCGCGTAAACCGTTTCTGCACTTTGATTCTGAGCTTTAATTTCTGTTCCGTCTTTAAGTGCTGCCACACCCTCCAAAACAATTTGGTCTCCGCTCTGCAAACCGCTTTTTACGACATAATAATTTCCTGCAGTATTTTCTAAAACTGTAATATTGGCATTTTTAGTTTTCCCGTCTTTTCCAACTACTACGGTAAATAATTTATCCTGAAGTTCAAAAGTGGCGCTTTGAGGAACAATAATCGCTTGATTCACTTCGTTCGGAATTCTCACTGTAGTACTGTTTCCGCTTCTGATGATGCTTTTTGTATTGGGGAAACGTGCTCTGAAAGTAACGGAACCAGTCTCGGTATTGATTAATCCGTTTACGGTTTCAATACGTCCTTTTTCACCGTAAGCTGTACCATCTGAAAGAAGCAGAGAAACAGCAGGCATCTTTTTAATTTTTTCTGCCAGTGCAATTCCGGAATCTGTATTCTGAGTAAAGTTCAGAAGCTTTTTTTCATTCACTGCAAAATAAGCATATACATTTCCGATGCTTGAAACCGTCGTTAAAGGATCTGCGGTATTAGAACTCACTAAACTTCCCAAACGAAACGGAATAGAACCCACGACACCATCAACAGGACTGGTTACTGTTGTATATCCCAAGTTTGTCTTAGCATTTACCAGACTGGCATTGGCCTGCGCCAGTGTTGCCAAAGCTGATTCATAAGTATATTGTGCCGATTCTAAATCGTATTTACTGATGATTCCTTTTTCAACCAACGGCTTTACTTTATTGACTGCCAGTTTAGCCGCACTTAAATTAGCCTGAGCACTTTTGATACTTGCAGCAGCTGTGCGAACTTCCTGTTCGTATTCCGGAGCACTAATTTTAAACAATGGCTGTCCGGCCCTAACCACAGCACCTTCATCAACAAAAATCTTATCAATATACCCTTCTACCCTCGGACGAATTTCTATATTTTGCTGTCCCTGAATACTGGCGGGATAATCTGTATATAAAGTTGCCGATTTAGGTTCTAAAGTCAGCGTTTTATATTCTTTAACTTGTGGTGCACCTCCGGCCTGAGCCGCTTTATCATTTTTGTTTCCACACGAAGTGATCACAATAGATGCTGCTAGAATACTTAAAAAAGATTGCTTCTTCATTTTTATGGATTGTATGATTATCTATTTATTAAGGAACAAAAGAACTGAAATAGAACACACAAAATTTTTACAATAGACGAAAAGCCCCCTGCAATCGATAAAGATTAGATGAGAACCGATGGAAGATGTTCCCTGATAAATAAGTATTTTTGTAATAGCCTCGTCGACTCTAAAATGGTTTTTACGGGTTGTAAATCTATTTTGGGCGATTGGTTTTATATACTGTTCAAATAAAATGTAATATTGTCCCTAAAATCACAACTTACAATGACACCCAATTTTTTTAAACCGTTTATGTCTACCGGATTACACATCCTGGCCTGGGTATTATTAGGATATATGCAGCTGTTTTATATTCCGCTTACCTGGAATATAGCACTTCCCCATATATTCTGGATTTGGCAAACCATTGTTTTGCTTTTCATGCTTGCGATTTTTTACTATAATGCCAAGGTAATTGTTCCAAAAACTATCATTAAAGACAAAATTGGTCCTTTCCTGTTATGGCTACTATTGATTATTTTCATCATGCAGTTGGCATCCTATTTTTACAACCTCAACACCGATTTGCATAACAAACTGGCTGCACTTATCCGATTCAAACGATACCGAAACACCTATTTCGATAACTATATTTTTAGTCTCACCTTACTGGTTTTAGCCATCAGTACCAGTTATGCCATGCTGCTCCATTGGCAAAGAGCTGCTCAACATAAACAAAAACTGGAGCAGGACAAAACGATGACCGAACTGGCTATGCTGAAAGCACAAATCAATCCGCATTTCTTTTTTAATTCGCTTAACAGCATTTACTCCCTTACGTATACTAATATTGAAGATTCCCGTAATGCGCTTCATACTTTAAGCCGAATGATGCGATACCTGCTTTACAGTACTGAAGGCGAAAGAACAACCTTATTGAAAGAGGTGGCTTTTATGAAGGACTTTATTGCTTTAATGAAGCTACGTGCCAACAGTAAACTGACCATTACTGGTGATATTCCGGAAAAAATTCAGGATTATCCAATTGTACCGATGCTTTTACTGCCTTTAGTCGAAAATGCCTTTAAACATGGTGTGCATGCTACAGACAAAAGTGAGATTCATTTTGCGCTGAAACAAAACGGAACTCTTCTTGAATTTGAGGTAGAAAACACTTTTTTCGAAAAAACAGCTCCAACAGAACAGGGCGGAATTGGTTTAACCAATACCAAACGCCGATTACACCTCATCTATCCTGACAAACACAGTTTAACCGCCGGTATTGATCCAAACGGAAAATATAAAGTAAACCTGCAAATAACTTTAGAACAATGATTGTATTAAAATGTATCGCAGTAGACGACGAACCGCTAGCCTTAAAATTGGTCGAAACTTTTATAGAACAAACTCCTTTTTTACAGTTGGTTCAAAGCTGTGATAATGCTATTGAAGCTATGAGTCTGATACGGGAACAACAACCCGACATTATTTTTCTGGACATCAATATGCCGAATTTAAGCGGTATGGAACTTGCCCGTCTTTTACAGGAACAACAGGGAACATTACCTAAAATAATTTTCACCACAGCCTACAATCATTACGCTATTGAAGGTTATCGGGTTAACGCTGTTGATTATCTTTTAAAACCCTTTAGTTATGAAGAGTTTTTAAGAGCTGCCGGCAAAGTTTTACAATTAACAGAAGAGGCTTCCGGTCAATTTCAGTCCATTACGGCAGATGATGATGATTTTATTTTTCTGAAAGTAGAGTATCAGTGGGTTCGAATTTCATTAAAAGATATATTGTATATCGAAAGTCTCAAAGATTATGTGAAAGTACATCTTGAAAATTCCCCAAAAGGATTAATGTCTTTGATTTCGTTAAAAGCACTCGAAGAAAAACTACCCTCCTTAAAATTTATGCGAATCAACCGCTCTTTTATTGTTGCATTGGACAAAATAAACTCCATCAGTAAAAACTCAATATTCATTAATAAAACCGAGATCACGGTTGGTGAACAATACAAAGAAACCTTTAAAACCATTGTAGACAAATGGTTGAAATAAAATTAAAAAAATAATATCATGCAAAAAAGATCAAACAAATATTACCTGACTTTAAGCTTAAAAGAATACGCAAACGGCGAAACGGAACCCGCAAAAGAGCTTGGAATAGAATTCGACAATCATGATGAAATATTCGATATCATCGAAAAAATAAAGGCTAAAAACCTGTTTGAAAATCCACACGAAGCTACCCAATTTGCACTTGGTCTCAAATTGTTCAGCGAAATAAAACTGAAACACCGCAACAACCCTCTTTTTGAAGAATTAAATGAAGTCTTTCCGGTTTTCATGAAAAAACTAAAAAGTTTATAATTATAAGCTGCTCTCTACGTAATTTATTTTAACACATAGAAACATAGACTCTGTATCTATAAAAAAGGCTAGAAACGTTATTGTTTCAGCCTTTTTTTATACAAAACTAAAGAATCAGTTAATTACAGTTCTCCATTTCGATAATCGAAAATCCCTGTTTAAGAATCTGACTTTGCACAGTCTCAGGAGCCTTGTCAATATGACA
This sequence comes from Flavobacterium sp. WG21, assembly GCF_000335775.1. Lineage (NCBI taxonomy): Bacteria > Pseudomonadati > Bacteroidota > Flavobacteriia > Flavobacteriales > Flavobacteriaceae > Flavobacterium > Flavobacterium sp. WG21. The sequence continues at coordinate 96,111 of NZ_AMYW01000005.1, read as the reverse complement.
AAATTTGCATTCTTTTGAGGTCAGCGGTTGTCCTTCCTGTGCTACTGTTTTAAGATACCTTTTGCCATATTCAAAAATCTGGTTTTCATCGACAGTACGTTCGTCAACCAGAATATCAAAATGCATTACTGTTCCGTCTTTTCGGGTTACATAGGTATCCCACACTGCTATCTTCATACGATTTACATTTTACATTTTACCTCTCACAGTGAATCTATCCAATTACATCTGCTATAGAAGCACCAAAATTGATATGAAGTACATTTCCGTTTGGCGTTACCAAAGCCGGAACCGATTGCAATCCTGCTTTTTGAGCCTCTGCAATTCTGAATTTATCGACACCCAGATCGACAACTTCAACCTCAGTAGAATTAATTAAACTTAAAATATCCTGTTCTGCACTAATACAAACCGGACAGCCGGCATGATAAAAAATTGATTTACTCATTTTAATTTGTTTTAAATTTGACTTTATTGTCTGTACAAAATTACTTCGATTCAGGATCTGTTAAATAATCCAGTTTTTTCATTTATAGTCCTAATCTGGTCCAGTTTACCTCCAGTCTGGACTATTACTTATACTAAAAACTGGATCTTTTAAGTACGTCTGTTTACCGGTAATTTTGCCTCATGAAAGAAGATATTATTTTCAATTTAAAACAGGTACATCAACGCATTGAGAATGCCTGTAAAAGTTCCGGCAGAAATGTATCAGATGTGAAACTATTACTGGCGACTAAAACCGTTTCTGCAGCAGACATTCAAATTGCGATCGATGCCGGAGAGACACTCATTGGCGAAAATAAAATGCAGGAACTCCGTGATAAAAATTCGACACTAAAAGATTTAAAAATCGAACGCCATTTTATTGGCCATCTTCAAACCAATAAAGTCAAAGACGTTCTTAAGTACGTCACTTGTATTCAATCTCTCGACAGACTGAGTTTGGCCAATGAATTGGACAGGCAATTGCAAAAAGAAGGACGAACACTGGAGGTTTTTATACAAGTTAACACTTCATTTGAAGAAAGTAAATTCGGACTGCCTCCAACAGAAGTGCTTTCATTTATTCAAAAGATAAAACGTTACGAAACTCTTAAGATTAAAGGACTAATGACTATTGGATTGCTGGATGTCGAAAAAGAAAAAATGCGTCCGTCATTGCGTTTGCTTCGAAAAACAAGAGATGAAATTTACGCAGCTGAAATCGAAGGTATCCCTAATTTACAACTTTCAATGGGAATGTCACAAGACTTAGAACTCGCCATTACTGAAGGTTCGAATCTGATCCGAATTGGAACTTCAATTTTTGGAAACCGCTTTTTAGGAAAAGAAATCTGGAACGAAAATATTGCAGAATAAAGTCTAATTTTGCACCAAATAAAATCACAAATGAATCTGCACGAACTTGTTGTAAACGATACTGAAAAAATAGCACTTAAAGATTTACTTTTTAGTACAGAGAATAAAACGATATTAATTCAGACGATCAAAGAACATAAATACATCGAAGAATTAAAAAAATACAATCTCAAAGTAGATAACAAAATACTACTGCACGGGCATTCCGGCTGTGGCAAAACCACTACTGCAAAAGCTATCGCCAACGCTTTAAACAAGAGTATTGTGATTGTGAATCTCAGTACCGTAATTGATGCTAAAATTGGAGAAACTTCTAAAAATGTAAAAGTGTTGTTTGATAAAGCAATTCGTGAAAAAGCGGTTTTATTTCTCGACGAATTTGATCAGATTGGTAAAAGCCGTGACAGTCAGGACAAAGATGTGGCTGAAATGAAACGTCTGGTAAATACGATCATTCAACTGATTGATTATCTTCCGGCAGACAGTTTACTTATTTGTGCGACCAATTATTACGACAGTATTGATACAGCTTTGCTGAGAAGATTTCAAATCAAATTAAAATTTGAAATGCCCGATAATACACAACTGAATGCCTATTATGATAAACTACTTGCTGATTTTCCGGTTCATCTTCAGGAAATTAAACGCAAGTATGCTATTTCTTATGCTGAAGCCAAAGACTACATTCATACCACAATGAAAAAGCAAATTATTGCCGAACTGGAATTTCAGGAACAACAGAAACTAACGGAGATCATAGCATAAAAAAATGCCTCATCACTGAGGCATTTTCTATGACATTGAATTTCTTAAAAAAATTAAGCTTTCGCTTTTCTTTTTACCGTACAGCCGATTTCTTTAGTTTGTGTGACGGTCGGTTTTTTATTGCTTTTTAATGCTGCGATCACCTCTTCAGCATACTTTGTTTTTTCGGTTTTAGTTCCTTCCGGGTCACTGTCAATTGCTCCAACATATTCTACGACATTACCTTTATCGGTTTTAGAAACGATAAAAAGATGCGGTGTACGTTTCGCCCCATATTGATCGGTAACTTTTTGTCCGGCATCAAATAAATAAGGAAACGGATATTTTTTATCTTTTGCCAATTCCTGCATTTTATCAAAAGAATCTGCCTTAGAAGCTTCAGGATCATTTGGATTAATGGCAATTACCGGGTAACCCTGGGCTTTGAACTTTTTATCCAATTCAATTATTCTTTGCTCGTACGCTACCGCATAAGGGCACGTATTACAGGTAAAAACAACGATATATCCTTTTGCTTTTGGAAAACTGGCAAAAGAAACTTCTTTTCCGTCTACGTTTTTCAATTTAAAATCCGGAGCCGTTTCGCCGGCTTTAAGAGTTGTACTCTGAGCCTGAGAAAGCAGCAGATTAAACAAAAACAGAGTCACAGCAGTAATAAACTTATTCATAATTTACAGTTTTTTATATTCAGTTAATAATTGTTCGTAGGTAAATTCAGATTCAATAAATTTTCTTTTATCCTCTTTAATAAATAAGGTTGCCGGAATGCTTCCCGACCAGTCTTTATCAATGCGGTCTATATATTCCTGCGGATTGCTTTCGTTTAACAGAAAAACTTCATTTTTCAGGTTTTTTCTTTTCACAAACGGAACTACAGCTGAGTTTAACTTAGATTTAAAATCGACACTTACCAATAAAACCGCTAATTTATCTGATTGATGATCCGTCTTTAACTTTTCAAAATGAGGCAGCTCTTTAATACAGGGTGCACACCAGGTAGCCCAGAAATTAACAACATAAGTACTGTCTTTACCATTCTTAATTCTTTCGTTCAGCTGATCGATGTTTAACAGCTTTACATTCTGACTATAACCGCTTACGGAGAAAGCAAATACAACAAAAATTCTTAATACATTGATTTTCATATCTCTTCGTGCTATTTTTAGTTTTTGCCTTACAAATATAAACGAATGCCAATTTGCTTTTTGTTAATAAAAGTTTAATGCGAAATAAATTTAATTTGTTATTACAATGTTGATGTCGTTAACAAACAAGAGTGCTTCCATATTACTCATATTCGTCATCGATAAAACGCCATTCTTGTTCTCATTTATAGCGTTTATTCTAAAACAATATTCATCCCCATCCTTATCCATCAACGTTACAAATTCGAGTGTATCATCTGAATTATTCTGGCAGCTGTTTGAAATAGTGTATCGGTACATTACTTTAAACGTGTTTTTGTCGTAATTGAAAACTTTTCCGTCTGTAGTAAAAACCCACCTTGTATTTCGATTGGCATCGGCGTACCAGGTTCCGACAATTTTTTTAGAGGAAGGATCTGTACTTTGACTGTACCCTGTTGTTACAGCCATTTGAAACAACAACACAAAAAATAACAATAGCTTTTTCATCGTTTATATCATTTAATTGTTTTATTCTAAGCAGCAATCAAAATTATCCAAACTTACTATTCTATTCTTTTGAGAAAATCTCCAATTGCTTAAAAACCGGAACTAATGATGTTCCCTTTTCAGAAAGATGGTATTCGATATGTAAAGGTTTTAAACGAACTACTTTTTTGTCCAGAATTCCAAAATCTTCCAGTTCCCGAAGTGCCGTTGCAACAGATTGTTTGCTCGCTCCTTTAAGTTCTCTTAAAAGTCCGTTGAAACGCAAAGGGCCATTAACGGCCAGTAAAAAGATCTGCGGTTTCCACTTGCCCGAAAGCAATTTTAAAAGCCCTTCTGCCGGACATTCATTCTCCCTTTCTGATGTATTTGCTGTAGTCATATTTTTTAGACTAATTGACTTGTGATTAAAGATGGACGAACTTTACAGTAAAATTATAAAATTTAAACCGAAGCGTAAATCTAAAACAGTTATTTATGAAAAGACTGTCGCTATTATTAATTCTGATCTGCAGTACAAACTGTCAATCACAAATAAATTCAAAAATGAGTACAGACAAAACAAATCCATTATTATGTGATCCTGAAACGGGAACCTGCGAAATGCCAATTCACGAAAAAACAAATGAAACTGCCATCATTCCAACAGCAGATAAACCCATAAAAATTATTTATTACACTGATCCTATCTGTTCTTCCTGTTGGGGAATTGAACCTCAGCTAAGAAAACTAAAACTCGAATACGGCAATTATATCGATATTGATTATAGAATGGGTGGTTTACTTCCAGATTGGTCTTACAATAGTGGCGGAATCAGTAAACCGTCAGATGTCGCTCATCATTGGGAAGAAGCAAGTTTGTACTATGAAATGCCTATTGATGGAAATGTATGGCTCGAAGACCCGCTCGATTCTTCCTATCCGTCTTGTATTGCGATGAAAGCAGCGCAAATTCAGAGTAAAGATAAAGCGGTAAAGTTTATGCGGATTCTTAGGGAGAAATTGTATCTCGAAAAGAAAAATATTGCGAAATGGGAAAACATTTCTGAAGCGGCCGAACTTTCCGGTTTAGATACCAAAAAATTAAAATGGGATTACGAAGGAGAAGCAAAAATACTTTTTCAGGAAGATCTGAACTATGCCAGAAGTCTTGGCGTACGAGGCTTCCCTACTTTGTTTTTCTCTGATGGGAATCAAAATCAATTAACCGTTTATGGTTCTAAGCCTTATACCTCTTATGAAAATGCAATATTAGCCCTGTTTCCTGACGCTAAAAAGAAAAAAATAGCAAATGAGCATCCTTTAGCTCTATTTGAAATTTATCCTACTCTTGCACCAAAAGAATATGCCGTTATTCTGGATATTTCTTATGCCGAAGCCCATACAATTCTGGAGCAATTATTTGAGAAAGGAGAACTAAATAAAAAGTCAGTAAAAAACGGTGTTCTATATGGTAAAAAATAGTCACTTTAAAAACCAATCATCCAAATAATCAATAAAATTGCCAATAGCCGCTAAGCAGTAAAACTTAGCGGTTTTTTCTATAAAGGGTTATTTGTACTAAAATTGTGTAACAAAAGAGGAAAACTATGTAATATCAGTAAACTTAAATAGAGTAATTTTAAATCAACAATTTTGTTCTGTAAAAACGAATATTGAAAATTTATGCCATACAAAGAGCATAATTTAAATCATTTGATTATTTGCATTTACAACAACTTGTATCAAACTGACCATAATTGCGAAAAGGATCTTATAAATGGAACGTAAACCATTTCTTAGAATTATAAAATTTTGCTAAATAAGTAACATGGCAACAATTTGGCAGGATTTTCGCTTGTTTTTAGAGCGTATGCTCAACCAGGTGTTTTGCATTGTTAAGTCAGAAAATAAAAATGAAATAATAAAAACAAAACTGATTGTTAAGGACCATCAGAATAAATAACAAAAAAGTTTAATTAAATAAATAAGTATAATCATGGAAAAATTGAATTTTATAGATCCTCTATTACACGGAATTACTCCAAAACCAGCCTCTAAGTTTTCTGTAAAAAATTTAATTTTTGCAGGTGTAGGAACTCTTGTAGCGGGTGCTATTTTGAAAAAAGCGGGACAAGATAAAACTGCTGCCGTTGTTGGAAGCCTGGCTATTCCTCTATTGGCTACAGCTTGCTACAAACAAGTTTCAAAAAACAATAAAGCTAAAAGAGATCTTAACGTAAGTAGCGGTATCGAATACAATCATTAGATTTCGTCTGTTTCAGATTTATTTCGAAATCTCTCACAAATAGTTTAGTCCCGAATTCATGAATTTTGCTTGGTCTCATCTGGCAATACTTCATGAATTCGGGGCTTTTTTTATCTGATAAAAACTAATGAATATTGATATTTCCTTCCACCCAGTTTAATGCTTTATTGAAAGATTCTTTTTTAAAGCCAAGAAAATCGCCGGGAATGACAGAACCAAACCCATTAGTAAAAGAAATAATCTCTTCCGAATCCGTAATTATCGCGGCTCTGTTCCATTTTCCAAGATGTTTTAAACCAAGCAAGGCATCTTGCAGCCATACTCCTGAAGTAGAAGCCTCAGTGTCTGTATCCAAAACCAATAAAAAATTGATTTCGTTAGTTTGTTTTACCAAATGTTCCACTGCGGGGATCACGACACTTAGAAAATCTTCATTTGTTACCACTGCCAATGCCCGAAAAGCGACAATATTGTCTGTTGTATCAATTTGATGTATCATAGCATTTATATTTTAAATTGTTATTAAACCTTATCTGTATATCTTTTTCGCCTGTCCATTAGAAGAGCTTTTCAACACTAATCATAACACACTTTAAATCGTATCACTTCTAATTGTTTTAAATTTCATCAAAGCTAAGAACTACTAAGTTACAAATTTACAAAGGTTTACACTCATTAAACAATTTCTATTTTTTTTAACCTTTGATAATAGTACTCCCGTTTCATTCGTAAACATACCGTTTCCAAAACACGATTAGAATCCTTAAAACTTTACACATTTTACCATTAAATTTCATTAAATTTATGTCCGCACACAATTCTAAACTCATGGAAACAAAAGATGGAAGAATAGCACTTTATGCCAAAACCCGAAAAGAATGGCGCGATTGGCTACAGGAAAACAGTCAGATCGAAAAATCAGTCTGGCTGATTTTATACCACAAAAAAAGTAAAACAGAAAGTGTAAATCTTATCGAAGCTACAGAAGAAGCACTCTGTTTTGGGTGGATTGACAGTTTGTGCAAGAAACGGGATCCTGAAAGTTATTATCTGACATTTACCCCTCGAAATGCCAAAAAAAGTAAATGGAGCCAACCCAATAAAGAGCGAGCAGAAAGAATGATTGCAGAAGGTTTAATGACAGAATACGGTCAGCTTTCGATTGATCTCGCCAAGCAAAATGGCAAATGGGAATCGGTTTAAAGAACTTTAATGACTGTCTCTACGTAGTATTGTCAAACAACAAAATTTTTACATTTTTACTACCATTTTCTTAGTGGTAAATGCAATTTGATTTGTAGTTTTAGGCTTCAAAGAGTACTACTGTTCACAACCATTCCGTTAAGTAGTTTTGGCGGAAGCAACAGGAACTTGTCCAATAAAAACCACTCAATACAAAAACAAGAAATTAAAAATCAGCACATTAAACCCTTTTACATCAAGTATAAATACAAATATTCCAGTCTCAAAAACACTTGTATTTAGACGAACTGACAGTCCAAAAATGAGCTTTTGACAAGTACTGCCATCAAACTAAAACAAATCAATAACAAACTAATAACCAGTGTTTTAAAACCAAACATGTAAAGTAAAAAATAAATCATAAATCAAATCCGAATGCATTCACTCGGCAATCCATTCAGAAACTTAAAATACCTAAAAACCAAATAAAAATGATTGTAGATTCGTTACAAAACGCAGCCAGATACTACGGCCTGCATCCTAATTTTAAAAAAGCATTTGATTACGTAAACCAAAACGACATCAGTACTCTTGAAGAAGGAGCCTTTGAAATTGGCGAGGGCTTAAAAGTAATTGTAATTGTTGGCGAAGGCACCACTAAAGAAGAAAGTATAAAAGGGTTTGAATGCCACGATAAAAATATCGACATCCAAATTCCGATCAAAGGGCCGGAAACTTTTGCCTGGAAACCCAGAGAAAAATGCATTAGTCCGAACGGAGAATACAGTGACGAACGCGATGTTCGTTTCTTTTACGACAAACCGGATATGTTTTTCGAATTACAGGAAAAGCAGTTTACAATTCTATTTCCCGAAGATGTTCACTCGGCAATGATAAGCGAAAGTCCACTTAAAAAAATTGTTATTAAAGTCAAAGTTTAAAACCGAAATACCATTCAAAACACTATCAATCACAAAATTTTACATGGATTCAATATTTAATCTAAAAGGAAAAATTGCATTAATTACCGGTGGTGCCGGAGTACTGGGAAGTAACTTTGCTAACGTTCTGGCCGAACAGGGTGTTATTACCGGAATCGTTTCCCAGTCTATTGAAAAAGCCAATACAACCGTAGCTGCAATAGAGAGCAATGGTGGAAAAGCTTTTGCCATTCAGGCGAATGTTTTAAACAAAGAAGAACTGGAAAAAGCTAAAGATTTTATCGTAAAAAAATACGGTCGTCTCGATATTCTAATCAATGCTGCAGGAGGAAACATGCGCGGAGCTACCATCAGCCCGGATCAGGCCATCTACGACCTTCAAACCGAAGACTTACAAAAAGTAATCGATCTGAATATTATTGGAACTATACTGCCTTCACAAGTATTTTCGGAACTTTTTGCTCAACAAAAACAGGGAAATATCATTAACATCTCATCGGCGGCCGCACAACGTCCTCTGACAAGGGTAGTAGGATATGCCGCTTCTAAAGCAGCAATCGACAATTTTACACAATGGATGGCAGTAGAACTGGCTACTAAATATGGTGAAGGAATACGTGTCAATGCCATTTCACCGGGGTTTTTCATAGGAGAACAGAACCGCTCTCTCTTACTGACTCCGGAAGGAAAATTAACGCCAAGAGGAGAAAAAATCATCGAACATACCCCAATGGGAAGATTTGGTACTCCCGAAGATGTCAACGGAGCACTTTTGTATTTATGCAGCGACCTGTCAAAATTTGTCACGGGAACCATTCTAAAAGTAGACGGAGGATTTGCGGCAGCAAGTATTTAAAACGAAAATAGAACCTTATCAATCCTATCGTATTACCAAATCATTAACAAAAAAGAAAAAAACTATATGATTTCTGTTTAGGATTTTCTTACTTTGTGTGAACACTTAAAAACTATTCTAACTATGAAAAAAATTAATTTATTGGTAATTGTCTTATTGACAGCTTTTTCAGTTAATGCACAAGACGTTAAATTTGCTCCTTTGGATGCGAGTCCGGTTGATATTGCGTATTCTCCAAACAAAGCGGTAAAATTCAAGAAAACCGATAATCCGGCTCCGACAGTTAAGGTTATTTATTCAAGACCTTCAGTTAAGGGACGCGCTATTTTTGGTGAATTGATTAAGTTTGGTGAAGTTTGGCGTGTAGGTGCTAACGAAAATACCGAAATCAAATTTTACAAACCGGTTACTATTGGCGGAGTAAATATTCCTGCCGGAACTTACAGTTTATTTGCTATTCCTGAAAAAGACAAATGGACCATCATTATCAATAAAGAAATCGATTTATGGGGTGCTTATGCGTACGACGAAAGTAAGGATATTGCAAGAGTAAGTGTTCCTGTAAAACCAGTATCCAATACAATTGAGGCCTTATCTATTGCTTTTACTACTCAGGGTTCCGTAACGAATTTGGTAATTGGCTGGGACAAAACAACTGTTGAAGTTCCAATCACAATAAAATAATAGTCTGCACAATTAGCGACAGCAATAAAGAGATACCAAATGGTGTCTCTTTTTTTATGCTTCAACACAAAACAGAAATGGTGAAAAAGAGAAAAATTATTATGACTTAGTTCCCACAAATTTATTTTTCATCCGGTTATACTTTATACGATGAAGTTTTGTATTTTTATGAATATCAATGAATTTAATTTTTAACTTAATCAAAAAATAGATGGGAAAATTTGTAATTACTAAGAGAGCCAATGGTGAATTTCAATTTAATTTAAAAGCTGGTAATGGGCAAACTATTCTAACAAGTGAAGGTTATACTACCAAAGCGGCCTGCTTAAACGGAATTGAGTCTGTTAAAACAAATTCGCAGGACGACGGAAGATTTGACAGACTGGAATCCAAAAGCGGAAAACCTTATTTCAACTTAAAAGCCAGTAACGGTCAGATTATTGGAGCAAGCGAAATGTATGAAAGTACCAGCGCCCGAGATAACGGAATAGCATCGGTAAAAACAAACGCACCCGAGGCTTCTACAGACGATCAAACTGCATAACTGCGGTACAAAATAATAAGAAATGGGGCTCAGTAGCCCCATTTCTTTTCCATTTCCTTAGACTAAATCTCTCCGAATTTTTCTTTATAACGACGTAGCTCTTCTTCCGTTTTGCTTAACAATTTCTCTAAAAGCACAATTTTATCTTCATACAGAGCTTTTAAAGCTGCACTATTATCCGAATTAATCTGAATACTTCCATTATTGTTTCCTCTCACTTTATTAAAACTATTGAAGTATCTCTGACTATCAAAACTGATTACGTCTTCTACACTAACCTCCAAAATTCTGGCTATTTCAACCAATTTTTCATACGAAAGAATCGTTTTTCCTTTCTCAATTTTACTATATCCTGCCTGTGTAACACCTAACTGATCTGCCATATATTCCTGCGTGTAATTTTTTAGTTCTCTTATGCTTTTTATTTTACTTTTTATCGAAGAGGTCATAATTTTATTTGGGGTATTTTGTATCGCTAAAAACCAACCGCTATTAAACTTATAGTATTACAGCCATACTTTTTAGTATGCGATCCTACTACTTCAATGGTAGGTTTATGAAGCAGCAGATTTTCATTTTTTCCTGGTGGTAATAATAAAACCATAAAGTATGGCAAGGGCTATAACCACAAGATCATTTTGGGAAATTTCATCTAATAACATTATTAATTTTTATAGATTTGTTTTCGTTTTCTTCAAAAGTCTGTTAAAATTCAGGTGTAGAAACTCATCGATCTGTTTCCCGATTTCGTGACGGTCTAAAACCTTAATTTTCACTTTAATTTCTTTTTTATATACATCTTTTACAATGACATAATAGTCAAATTCAAAAGTATTATAGAATCTTAAAATGATAAGAACAGCATATACTATAATCGTGGGGCCGATATAATACAAGTCATTTAAATTGGAAAAAAACATACAATAATAAGCCAAAGCGGTAGTCAGAGTAAAAACTCCGTTTTCAAGAAGATAGGTCTTCTTTTTTTTGAGTAAACCAAGTTCTGTAATTTCATTAAAACAGTATTGCCATCGTTTTGAACCATACTGAAACTGAACCTGATCCTGAGTAAGGGTAATGAACATAGTAATTAAAGATTATTAATAAAAGACAAGAAATAATTAAGCTGAACACCAAATTCAGCGATAATTAAAAGTGGTTTATATTCCTAAAAAAGCAACCACTAGCGGTCTCTTTTTTTTGAATAAAACTCTCTTTCGCAATATTACGCATTCTATGTATTTTCTTTCTTACAAACCTCCTTATAGAATATAACTAACTGTTGTAATTAATTCTAAAATATCAATTTTTACCTATATTCAATGGTGCAGACCGTTGATTTTTCCTCTATTAAATTTCATTTTTCTTCTTAAGGTTAAAAACAAAAAAAGCCCTTAATCAGAATTTGTTTAAGGGCTTACCATTTATCTTCTTAGAATTAAATTGTCCCAATCAGGAGGCTTTCGATTTTTGAAAGCGGAATCTCGGGATTGGCACCGGGTGACGCAGCAACCAAGGCGCCTACAGCACAAGCAAAATCAATTGCGTCCTGGGGCTTTTTTCCGGTAAGCAATGAAGTAATTAAAGCGGCTAGAAAAGAATCCCCAGCCCCTACTGTATCTACAACTTTTACAGTATAACCGTAATTCTCATACAATTGATTTTCCCAAAGCAATACTGCACCATATTGCCCTCTGGTTACACAAATAGCTTTGGTACCCGTTTTCTCTGCAATAAAATAAATATTTTCTTCCAGTGTGGTAAAAGGCGAATGCAGTGCTGCGGAAACTTCTAATAATTCTTCATCATTAAACTTTATAAAACTGGCGGCATGCATCAACTGTTCTAAAATCTCATAGGAATAATGAGGCTTTCTTAAATTGACATCAAAAACTTTATAAACATTTGTCCGTAATAATTCTTCCAGAGATTTCCTCGATATCTCATCCCTACAAACTAAACTTCCAAAAATCAAAACATCGGCATTTGCTGTCAAACTTCTGGCAAAATCACTCAAAACGATCTTATCCCAGGCCGCCGGATAATGAATGACGTAACTCGCCGATCCTTTCTCGTTCAGGCTCACATGAACCAGACCAGTCGGAAAATCTTCTGACTTGATTATCGCTTCTGCTTCGAGTCCAAGATTTTTTATATGATTAATAATGGTAGCACCGTCTTCATCACTTCCTACACTGCTAATCATTGCAGCATTGCATCCTAACGATTGCATTCGCAGGGCAACGTTTAATGGTGCGCCTCCAATCTTTTTTTCTGCAGCAAAAACATCCCAAAGTACTTCTCCGTAGGCGACTGCCTTTAGACTTTTTCCGTTACTCATTCTAAAAACAATTTTATATTAGCAAGTCTGTTTAACACACGGTAATGTTGATTTTTTTCCTAAAAAAGAATATTATCTAACTCTTTTTACCGCTGTGTCTAAAATACAACTATAAAATTAAACTTCGATCCGGGAAATACTAAAAACTGTTGGCTGATTTAAAATAAGAATCAGGAAGATTTGAAAGTTGACACTGTTGTTAAAAAACTTTATCAGTCTTCCTTTTTTTGTTAATCCTGAACAACTTTATAATAAAAAATCTTTCTAAAATTTTCCCATAAAAAAACCTCGCTTAAAGTTCATTAAGCGAGGTCTTTTTCTTTCGAAAAAAAATATTATTTTTTAGATTCTTCGATAGAAACTTTTCTAAACTCTTTTAAAAGTTTTTCAATTTCTAAAGTAGATTTACGCGCTCTTGGTCCAGCAGCTTTAACACCTTTTTCAGTTAATGATTCAGCCTCTGCTTTAAATGTTTCAATTTCGGCGTTGATTTTTACTAATAGATCGTTCATGCTTATAATTATTAAATTAAGTCGCAAAAATAGAAGTTTGAATGGGAGTTACAACACATTTGCTGTTAAATTTATCCTCATTTTTAGGTCTCTGACTTAACGATAAATTTACTTTTTTAGTTTTTTGCATTTCATTTTTCACAACAAACTAATAGTCAATATTTTATTTTCCAACCCTAATAACTCCTGCCCTGTAAGGCATTCCGAAGTTTTTTCAATAAAATTTCATTTTGCAGCTTCAAAACACATCAAAAAACTAGATTTTTATTCCTTTCCGCAATTGTAATTCTGCTTTTTTTGACGAAAATAAGTCAAATGTGCGCCAGATTCGACTCAAAAGGCTTCAAAAATGAAGGTATTTGTCCTACCAGACTCCAACTATGAAAAATGGTTTATTTCCTTATTTCAGCTTTTACTTTTACTAAAAAAATCTCTTACCCATCAATCAAATTCTTTCTACATGGGTGACATTGCAATCAATAAATTCAATTAATTTTTCTATTTTTTTGCTGCAATTCTCTTTGTTTGAAATTGAAATAATGTAACCATTCTTATCTTTAATATATAACAGAAAATAGTCCTTAGTGAGGATTGCCTTCTCTATCTGGCACCATCTATGAGTAAATCCGCCCAAAGGGGAATGAACCTCTATAAATGAATTCGTAAAACTAAATTTGTACTGACGTGAAAAACGATCAAATTTTAGCAATTTTCTGACCAATCGAAATGTTACTTTGCAAATTGTATTTACTATTGGATAATGAAAAACTAAAAAAAGGATCACTAAAAACAAGTCTTTTATAATCCATTGAAAAAAATCATTGTTCCCTTTCCAATCTGAATAAACAAAGACCACTAAAGTCACTGCTAAAAGAAACATTACTCTTTGCTTGTACAGATCTTTGAAGTACATCTTATGCAAATTACGTATCTCTGCAATATTCAAATCAAACTCCAATGAAAAAGTAGAGGTGCCCATATGCTGTTACCAATGTTACTTATTAATAAATGATACATTTTTACACTCCCTCTTCTCTTCTTAAAAAATAATGAAGAAGTAATAAAGTATGCAGCAAATTTAATTGTAACATTTTTTTTCAAGCACCTCAATAAGCCATAAAACTATCGTAATAAGACAAATATGAAATTAAGCTGTCTACGAGAACCTTTTTTGCATACGTCTCTTATTTAATTCCTTTTTTTAATGCAGCCAGAGCAGGATCTGTTGCTGCTTTAATTTGATTGATTACAATTTTGGCAATTTCTGTGGCTCCTTTTAATGACAAATGGGTATCATCATTTTTATCTTTATCGTAATAGGAGTTTTCACCGACTTTAAAATGCAAATGCAGCAGTTTCGATTTTTCAGGTCCGTAGGTTTGTTCTAATATTTCTGTAAAATATTCAAGATCAATAAAAGGAACTTTAAATTCTTGCGCCACCAGTCTGGTTATTAAAGGATAATCACCGTGTGTGGGTATTAAAACTCCTTTATCATTAAAATTACGTCTCGCGATAGAAGTCAATAATACAGGTGTTGCTCCTTTTTCTCTACTCTCTTTTACAAACTTAATCAGGTTATACCGATAACCTGTGTGAGGGTTTGTATATCGGGTTGAATCTTCGATTTTTTCGTCATTATGGCCAAACTCGATGAAAACGTAATCTCCTTTTTTGAGTTTTTTATAAATCGAATCCCATCGTTTTTCATTGATAAAACTTTTGGTACTGCGTCCGTTTACGGCTTTATTCTCCACCACAATATTTTCGGTAAAGAAAGGCTGTAAAACCTGTGCCCAGCCGTGTTCCGGATTGCGTTCGGGATCTTTTTTGTTGGCCATTGTAGAATCTCCAATAGTATAAAGTGTTGTTTTCTGAGCGAAACAAGCCACTGAAAATAAACAGATAATTAGCAGATAATATTTAGTCATTTGATTAACATTTAACTCTTTTAAAAAAATCTTAGCAACTCAGAACCTCTAAAAAAAACTATTTCGCTGCCGTTGGCACCGTTGCTTTTTCTCCGATAACTACTTCGTTGAACAATACATCTTTGGCATTTTCGCTTGAAATAGCATTTTTTGCCCACTTGATATTGATCGTATTAAAGGAGATGTTACGTACTTTTTTGTCCGGAAACCCCTGAATTACAATTCCAGATGCTGTGGCCTTGTTGCAAGTAATATTCGAGAATGAAATATTTGAAATCTCAGATTGAAAGCCGCTTCCTTCTCCGTGATAATTGGCTGTGATATACAAACAATCCTCGACCTCATCCAGTTTTATATTTCGCACAAAAACATTCCTGATGAAACCGCCTCGGTCAGCATTGGTTTTCAAATAAATGCCTCGTTTTAAATAGCCTGCCGTTTCACAATTTTCGACGAATACATTCTGAACTCCCGCCGACATTTCGCTCCCAATCACTACTCCATGAAGTCCTTTAAACTTGCAATTTCTAATGACAATATTCTCGCTTGGAGTAGCCGAATTAGCTCTTCCTTCATGATCTCTTCCCGCTTTTATGGCTACATTATCATCACCATTATCAAAGGTCACATTTTCAATTAAAACATCTTTTGCATACTCGGGGTCAATTCCATCGTTATTATGATTCAATGATTTGTAATGCACACCACGCACCGTAATGCTCTGCGATTTCAATAAATGCAAACACCAGAAAGGAGAATTTTCAATATGAATATTTTCAACCAAAATGTTTTTACAATTTAAAAACTGAATCATCTGCGGACGCAAAAAGTATCCTTCTCCAAATTTCCTGTCCTCAAAAGGTGTACTACTATGGTTCATTTCACGGCTTCTGTTTTTTCCGGCGCCTTCCTTTGCTTTAAAACTTTTCCAGATTTTACCTCCGTTACCGTCTATCGTTCCTTCTCCTGTTATGGCTATATTTGAACATTCATTAGCATAAATCAACGGGCTGTAATTGTATAACATCGTTCCTTCCCAACTCGTTAAAACCATTGGTAAATAATCTGTCGGAGTATCGCTGAATTTAATTTTTGCTCCTTTTTCTAATTTTAGATTGACATTACTCACAAAATGAATCGGACCATTGATTTTATAAATTCCTTTTGGAACAATGATTGTCCCTCCCTTATTCTTTTTACACAAAGCCATTGCTTTGTCAAAGAAAGGTTTGTTATTGGTAATGGAATCACCCTTTGCTCCCAACTTTATAATATTAATTTGATACGAAGGAATTACGGGAAGCTGAATTCTATTGACAATTGAATCAACTTTTGTCGATGGAAATTCGGAATGCTGAGCCACAGAAATCCATGTGATGAAGAGGAAAATAAAGTATTTAAAATTCATGATTTTTTTTAGGTTCTGAGGTTCTGAGATGCTAAGGTTCTAAGGTTTTTGCTGTTTTTTATATTAACCCGTTAAAACTGTATAATCTGCCTCATCCTTGTGCCATTTTTCGCCCACCGATTGAAACAGGTTTAACCGATTTACGCTGATTTCTTTTTTAACCACATCTCACATTTTACATTTGAAAAAATAATCTGTGTCATCTGCATGCCATTTTTTCTATCTCAAATACCATTGAGGAATTGAATCTTTCAAAATGTTGTCTATCGTATATTTTTCTGCATCTTTCTTCTCAAGCTGATGCGACCATGAAACTCTTTTTGCAGAGGAAGCTCCTTCGCCTTTACAATTGTATTCGGCATAAAAAGCTGTTTTTTCGGCTTCCGGTTTTGACCAATTTTCCCAGCCTTCCGGTCTGATATGCTTTCCCATGTCACAGTTCATATAAACGGTTTTGGCATAGATACGCCAAGGTCTGCCCAGATAAACCGCTGTTGCTGCCGGCTCAGCTGTGAGTTTGCAATTTTTAAAAACAAATCCAAAAGCGGTTCCTTCAGGTGTTGAAGCAGCAGTAATATAGGAGTTTTTGATACTGTGAATCTCGCAATTCTCAAATAGAGCCGTTGCGCTTCCGAAAATAAAATCGGTTGTTCCTTCGATATAACTGTCTTTAATGTAGTGTTTGGCTTCTTTTCCGGACAAATAGAGCGTATCCTGATTTCCGAGAATTAAACAGTTTGAAATCTGAACTCTGTTTGCTACAACAGACAGTGCAATGGCCTGACCGTTATCACCTGAAGCATTTTTGATCGTTAAATCGGATGCCGAAAAATCATCGCCTTCCACTAAAAGGGTATAGGTATGAAAAGTGCTGTTTCTCCCCACGTTAATCTTAGAGAAATTATCATCAAAAGTAATGATGGTATTTTCTTTGCTTTCACCAATTAAAGCCACTTGACTGTTCCATTCCGGAATACGGATTTTCTCCTTGTAAATTCCGTTTTTCACAAAAACAGTTACCTTTTCATAAGGAAAAGAAGGGCACGCATTTATGGCATCCTGAATTTTTGTAAAATCTCCCGAACCGTCTAAAGCAACGGTAATCCGGTTACTTTTTTGGGTATCTGAAGATTCTTTAGACGTTATTTTTACTCCGTTTTTTACAGCCCAGGCGGTGTATTTTTTAAGTACTTCTTTGGGTGAGTCTGAATACCAGGAATAGCCGTTTCGTCTTTCGGCACCAATTTCCTCTATTGATTTTTTTCGGATTCCGTCACGATCACAAAAGAAAGGCTCATTGGTAGAAAGATCCATAAATCTCGCCCAGATTGGGGCTGCATTTTGTGTTACGATCATTTTTTTATCGATCACTTTTCCGGCGTCGTTTAAAACACGCTTTTCTTCCAAGTTGGTGATTTTTGTTTTTTCAAACCAAAGTTTTGCGCTTTGTACCGCTGCAATAATTTCAGGAGAAGGTTTTTCGATCGACATTAAAAGCAATACAATTTTTGCGGATTCAGAGCCGCTTAACGATGCCAGTTCGAATGCTCTTGCGTTTGCAGGTGCTAAAGTAACCTCATCATGTTGTGCGCACCAGGCCGTTAAAGTACCATTCTGTTTGTATTGTGTTTTTAAAATACAATCTATTCCTTTTCGGAAAGATTCTTTCGCTTTTTCGACAATTGCTTTAGACGGTTTTATACTAAAATAATCGGTTTCTTCGCTTACCTGACGTATAATGTTCAGGATATTCACCATCGAATCATCATTGTATGTGATGTGCGTGTAATAGCCTTTTTTTAAAGGGTAAAACTGAGGCCATCCCCCATTTTTATATTGGGCTTCCAACAAATAATTCAATCCGTTTAAAAACGATTCTTTGTATCGGTCGTCTTTTACCTGCGCGTACATTTTAGACATGAAAAGCATCTCCTGACACGTTGCTCCATTGTCTGTAGTCGTTTCTGCAGTTGTTTTTTTAAGCTTCAGTAAATCCTTTTTCTGCTCCGGCGTTAATTCATTCTGCATCTGAATGTTCTTGGGCCACCCGCCAATCTCTCTTTGGTAGAGCAGTACATTCTCTGCTATATTTTTGGCTTCATCGGTACCAAACCAGGCTGCATCATTTTTCCGAATGATATCCGGCCAATTTTTATAGGTGTTCTGTGCCTGAATACCAAAACTCAGAGCCAAACCAAAAAGCAACAGAATATTTTTTAACTTAATCATTTTAAAATTTTATTTTGTTATTCTAATCCAATTAAACCCAAAAGGTTTTAAAAACCTGTCGGGTTAGTTCTATATTATCTGTTTAATTCAATAGCTGCTAGAATAAATGGTCCGGTTGCTTTAGGATCATTGTCTTTTTTCTTTTCGTTTACATAATAGGTATACGATCCATCACGATATGGATTCCCTCCCAAACCTGCCACCTGACAGGCTTGCGTAAGTGTGATTCCGCCATCAGCATCTACCCTGATTAATTGTTTGGTTAAACCGTCAAAAGCTTTATTGGCCAAACTTTTATATTTTGCAGGCAGATATCCCTTGTTCGCTCCTTTTGCAAAAGCATAAGCAAACATTGACGATCCCGAAGCTTCAAGATAGTTTCCTTCTGCCCCGCCTTTGTCTGTAACCTGATACCATAAACCGGATTTGTCCTGATATTTAGCCAAAGCAACCGAAGCCGTATTCAGGTATTTTACCAGTTCTTTTTGTTTCGGATGGTTTTTAGGGAAATAATCCAAAACATCAACCAATGCCATTACATACCAGCCTAAAGCTCTTGACCAAAAGTTCGGAGAGGTTCCGTTATCCTTATTTGCCCAAGGCATTTGTTTGCTCTCATCCCAACCGTGATACAACAAACCTGTTTTTGGGTCTGTTGCATGCAATTGAATTAACTCAAATTGTTTCGCAACATCATCAAGGCTTTTTCCTCCCTCAAAGGTAACGGTATATTGGGCGTAAAATGGTTCGCCCATGTACAAACCGTCCAACCACATTTGATTCGGATAAATTTGTTTGTGCCAAAATCCACCACTGGCTGTTCTTGGCTGCTCTGTCAACTGCTTGCGTAGTAGCTGAAGCGCTTTTAAATACTTTTCTTCTTTGGTAGTAGCATAAATATCAAACAACAAGCGTCCCGGTACAATTAAGTCAATATTGTACTTGTTCAGTTCATAGGTTTTAATCGTTCCGTCGTTTTGAACAAGAACATCTGCATAGCTTTTTACATAGGCTGCGTATCTCGGATCCGGATTTTTTTTGTTCAGTTCTTCAATAGCATGTAAAACCAATCCATGAACATAATCCCATTTTGCTGTTTTTGAATCATCGATCCTATAACTTTCGGGATGACGTTTCATTAAAGTCAAAGCCATTTTATCAGACCATTTTAAATCCTTTCCGATCACAATTTCTTTGTTTGAAGGTTCCTGCGAAGTCACTTTACAGCTTGCAAAGACCATCAGACAAACCAACGTCATTGCTGTAAAATAACCTTTTGTATTCTTATTTCTCATTGATACTTTATTTAAAATTCTACTATTTATCTAATTCTAATGCGCTCAGCAAAAATGCAGCAAGAGCCAGTGAACTATTGTCCTTTGCCTTACTTTTGATGTAATATTCATTTGATCCGTCCCGAAATGGTTTTCCTCCTAAACCTACATTCGAAGATCCCTTTGAAATCACAATATGGCCCTGATCGTCTGTAATCACAAATTCTTTTACATAGGATTCAAATGACTTTTGCGCTGTCTTTTTATAGACTGAATTCAAATATCCTTTATTTGTTCCTTTTGCTAAAGCATAAATAATCATGGCTGACGATGATGCTTCTAAAAAATTCCCATTTATTTCAGGCTTATCAGCAATCTGATACCATAAACCTGATGCGCTTTTATGCTGTACGACAGTTTTGGCGATTTGATTCACGTATTCCTTCAGCACTTTGTACTTGGGGTGTGTTTTTGGATAATATTCCAATGTTTCTACCAAAGCCATCATGTACCAGCCTATACCACGTCCCCAGATGGTTGGCGAGGTCCCCGTTTGCGGATTTGCCCAAGCTATTTCCTTACTCTCGTCCCAAGCCTGATAAACCAAGCCTGTATTTTTATCTGTCAAATGATCGTGCGCCAATTCAAATTGTTTGGCAATATCGTTCAAAGCTTTCCCATTTTCAAATTTCACCGTGTATTGAGTGTAAAAAGGCTCGGCCATGTACAAACCATCAATCCACATTTGATTGGGATAAATTTGCTTGTGCCAGAATCCTCCACTTGCGGTTCTGGGCTGATTTTCTAACTGACCCCGGAGCTCCTGTAGTACTTCTAAATACCGTTTGTCCTTAGTTTCGTCATAAAGTCCGAACAACAGTTTGCCCGGGTTGGCACAATCAATATTGTACTCGTTCTTATCATACTTAGTGATCTTCCCATTGGCATCAATCAGTTCATCTGCATATTCTTTGATATAATTGAAATATTTTTTATCATTTGTTTTCTGATATAATCTTTCAAAAGCAAACAAAACAAATCCCATTTTATAATCCCATTTAGGCTTTTCAGTTCCATCGATCTGCCAGGCTTTTGGATATTTGTCCAAAATAGTAAGTGCTGTTCTCTGTGACCACTTTAAATTGTCAGGTAAGACGCTATTTTCAGTCGTCTGCGCCATTGTTTTAGTACTGAAAATCAACAGTAAAACAATCAAATTGATTTTTATAAAAGTCAGTTTAAACATAAAACTAATATTCTGGCAGTAGGTCATTTTTGCCACAGATTAAAATAGATTAGGTTAACTTGTGTATTAAATTGCGAATATTTTTTCTCTCGCAGATCATGCAGATCATGCAGATTTTTTAATCCTTTTAATCTCTGGCACTCTTTACCCTTTACTCTTTACTCTTTACTCTTTTACATCTTACCCTTTTTGTTCAATACTTCCAACTTTTGATCTAAATATTTCACAAACTCTTCTTTCGATTTAATTCCGTTTGGCTCTTGTTCCCATGCACCTAAAAAGTAAAAAGAAGTTGCTTTTGTAGTAGGCTTAAATACTAAAAGATAATCTAAATCTGTATCGGGAGTATTTTCGATGGTATTAATTTGATAAAAAATGGCCATTCCTAATTTGTCCGGAACTAATGACTGCTGACCATACGTGGCCAGATAAGCCCATTTTTTATTTTTACTTTCTTTTTTAAGAAGCTCCGTATTTTTCTGCTTTACAATTCCGGTACAGATTCCTTTTATTTCTTTGGATGCCTGAATGGTATGCTGCGTGTACAGTTCATTTGGTTTAATGGTCAAAACTGAGGTAAAATCAATTTTATCCGAAGCCGTTTTCCATCCATAATATTGCACTTTTACACCCGATTCATTGGTTTTGTTTACTACTGTTGCAATAGTCGAATCCACTTCATAGAAATGCAATTTTTCATTGTTTAAGTAGCGATCTATGGATCCTATCCCGATTCCTTTTCCTGCTTTTAGAATATCGGCTCCCCAATCGCTCATCTCGTGATAGGAATCAAAATTATCCTGACCTACTTTTGGCAAAACAATTTCTGATGTTTTTTTACCGAAAATGTCAATCGCATTTCGCCAGTCTAAGTACAAACGATATCCTATTCGATTGCTTTCCCAGCCTGGTCCTTCGTAACGAATGTCAAAAGAATGGTCTGTATGCTCCGGTGCCAGTTTAAGTCTGTCCACATTTTTAAATACAGTTCCTCCGATATATTTACGGGCTTCCCATTTTCCGTCTGTTTTAGCAGAAATTTCGGCATACGTTTTTGCGGTTTTCATATCATATTTCTGTGCCTTAACCGCTGTAATACCGACTAAAAGTAAGGTTGCTATTGTGATTTTTGTTTTCATTTTTTACTGTAATTGTTTAAATATTCTGTCTAAAAATTGTGTTGTATATTGAACCGTTTCTTCAAACCATGGCTGAAAAAACCAAAAGGAATGCGGTGAATCTTTTATGGTTCTGACCTCATTATAGATCTTATTTTGGTTTAAAATTGTAATCATATCCTCTCTTCCTGCATGAAACCGATCAAAACTGCTGTTGATGAACAGTGTCGGCGGAGTGTTTTTATCGGTATGGTTTAACGCCGATGCCTTTTCCCAGTTCTCCCGTTTTTCCTGATAAGTGTCGTTTAACCAAAAAGCAGCCATTTCTCCTTCTTCCGATTCCGGATGTTTAAAAGCTAAAATTCCATCTACATCAATTATTGCGTTCACTTTTGTTGAGAATCTACTCTTGTTCGCAGAATCTTCAAAAGCGGAATTTTTATTTGTTGTACCAATCAAAGCTGCCATCTGACCTCCTGAAGAGCATCCAAGTACGGCAATTTTGTTTGGATCTACATGAAATTCTTTCGCATTCTCTTTTATAAATTTAATGGCATTTTTTACATCATAAACTGCCTGCGGATATTTTGCTTCGGGCGATAATTGATATTCTATGGCAAAACAGGAATATCCTTTTGAACTGATTTCCTGCCCCAAAACCTGCATCTGATTTTTATTCCCCGATTTCCAGCCTCCTCCATGAATCAAAATTACTCCCGGATTTGTATTTTCAGTTTTGTTCCAATAGGCGTCGAGATGTAATGCTCTGTTTTGACTCTTGTGATAGATTATATTCTCCATTTGAATCACATTTGCCCTGTTTTTCGCTTCTGCTATTTTTATAAACGGATATTTCTTAATCAATTTAGTATATGTACTATTTACGGTATAAGAAGTATCTGCAGTATTATGATTCTGCGCCAGAACTATATTCGAAAAGAGCCACAAAACAATTCCTATTCTTTTCATTTTTACTTATCTGATTTATTCGTTAAGAAAGGAGCCTGATTCAGGATCAGGCCCCTTTTTAACTTCCTCAAAAAAACGTAACCTCAAAATTTTTAAAACCACTAATCATAAAAACCTTTTTAATAAGCCGGGTTTTGAGGGTAATTTTTACTTCTGTTCAAATCTAATGCTGACTGTGGTATTGGTCTTAAAATTTTAAGATTACCATTCTGTCCGTTAAATACGTTGGCATTGGTGATTTTAGGATTGTATAAAACTGCTCTTTGTACCAATGTACCGGTACGTTTCAAATCGAACCAACGGTGGTATTCTCCTAATAGTTCTCTTCCTCTTTCGTCTAATATGGTATTGATATCAATAGTCGTCATTACCGGAATTGCTCCTACAACTCCGCCTCCTGCTCTTCTTCTTACTTCATTCAAACGTGTTAAAGCTGTCGCTGGCTGACCTGCTTTAAAGTAAGCTTCGGCGGCAACCAGATAGGTTTCTCCCAGCCTTGCTACAATAAAATCACGGGTACTGCTTCTGTTGGTTGCTGGGGTGATCGGTGTAGTGTTGTAGTTGGCACTGGTGGCACCGCTGTATGGTGCATTTGGATCGTCGAATTTACGAACCGGAATCAGGTTGTAATCACCACCTGAAGCGGCAGCCGAAGAATAAGTTCCCCAATTGTGGTATCTGAAAGTTGCTGCATTGGCTTTTCTTGAAGCATTAGCGGTATTCCAGGCAGCTCTGTCAGCTAAAGTAAACCAGCGTGGCTCGTAAAAATCTGTAATTTTCAAAGCCGTTTTATCCGTTACGGTATAAAAATCGTAGTATCGGCTGTAGATTTCGGTCATGAAGGTATTTTCCCAACGTTTATCTCCCTGCTCATACAATGATAATGCGTAAACTGTAGGACAAAGTGTGTAACTTCTGTTTGGATATGGGTTACCCGCTGCTGCTGCGCCTAAGTACGAACTAAACCAGTAGTTTTGTGAACTTCCCAACGCTGTTACTCCTGTAGCATTCGAAGCTACTGAAAACTGAACGGAGAAAATGGTTTCGGCATTCATCTCGTTCCCCGGTTTTACCACATCCGCAAAAGATACATTAAGTCCTTGTCCGGCAATTACCTGATCTGCTAAAGAAGCTGCGGTAGTAAAATCTGCCGGTGTTCCAAAAGTTTCGTAGCCTTTAGTCAAATATACTTTTGCTAATAAATCCTGAACGGCTCTTTTATTCACTCTTCCTGTATAAGCCCCTGTACCCACTGCCGGAAGCGCTTCGTTAAGGTCTTTTAAAATTTGTGTGTATACTTCTTCTGCTGAATTTCTGTCGAAAGAGGTAATAGCAGTATTAATATTCTCTAATACAATCGGAACGCCTCCATAAGTCTGAACCAAAAGGAAATAAGCATTTGCCCTTAAAAATTTCAGTTCGCCTACTCTTGTATCTACTGTACTTGCTTTTTCGGTAAGGGTTGAATAATACAATCCTTTGTTGGCTTGCTGAATGGCCATGTAACAAGTTCTGTACAATAAATCTACTCCGGCTGACGAAGAAGAAAGGGTTAAATATTTAGCCAATCCTTCCGGTTCCTGATTTCTTCCTTCAGAGTACATATCGGTACCTGCTTCAAACAGCCACGGATCACCGCCGTATATGTCTTTTAAAGTGGCATAATTGGTGTTGACCAATGACTCAAACCCGGGAGCAGTAAGAAAATATTGTTCTGCCGAACCAAAGGCACGGTTGTCTTCTTCGATAAAATTGGAGCACGAATTAAATGTCGTCGCCAGTATTGCTATAACTACTACTATTTTTTTCATTTTTCTTAATTTAAAATTTTAAACTTAATCCCATCTGAACGGTCCTTGTCGCCACACGATTCACTGCTAATGCTGCAGTTGCCCATTCAGGGTCATATCCTTCGTAATTGGTAAATACAAAAGGATTCAACACATTCACATAAAGTCTTAAACTTTTAATTTTCAATTTGTTCACTAAATCCTGATCAAAACTATACCCAAAAGCGATGTTTTGAATTTTTACAAATGAAGCGTCTTTGTAAAATGCTACGTTATTGGTATCATAATAAACTCCTGCTCCACGTGGTAACGGATTTGTATTGGAATACTGAGCCGCTATACCTGCGCCATTAGCCGGAATATACCAGTCTCCAAGATCTAATTTTTGACGTCCTCTGTCGGTAACATCTGCAAAGTTGTCGTGGAATCCGCTAAAGACAGTCATTCCCTGATTGGTGATTAACGACATTGACAAATCAAATTGTTTTACTTTTAAAGTAGTAGAGAAACTTCCGGACCATTTAGGATCGTAGTTTCCTAAAATAGCTCTGTCGTTATTGGCGTCAATTTTTCCATCGTTATTCAAATCTTTTACTTTTGCTTCTCCCGGTTTCTGACCGTAAGAAAGGGCCTGCGCTGCTTCACTTTCCTGCCATACTCCATCAAAAACATAGTTGTAGTACGAATGAACATTTTCTCCGATAAATAAATTATTTCCAACATCACTTACCTGATCCTGACCATAAATAGACTCCAGTTTGTTTACGTTTTTAGTAAAAGTGAAGCTGGTCTCCCAGGTAACATTTTTAGTCTGAATGTTTTTAGTAACCAAGGCCACCTCAATACCTTTATTTCTGATAGAACCTACATTAGAAGTAATAGTTGGTACTCCGATTTCTAACGGAAGGGCTTGTTGAAACAATAAATCTTTAGACAAACGATTGTAAACGTCTACACTACCTGAAATTCTATTGTGAGCAAATCCGAAATCCAAACCTAAATTCACCTCTTTTGTTTTCTCCCAGGTCAGATTGGTGTTTCCTAAACTTGAAGTAGTAAACCCATTGGCAATGGTACCGTTAAAATCATAGTAAGCAGGATTTTTTAAAACAGTTAAACTTGAATAAGGGCTAACATTGTCATTTCCGGTATAACCTATACTTCCTCTTAATTTAAAATTAGAAACGAAATCTAATTTTTTCATGAATCCTTCTTCATGAACATTCCATCCTAAAGCGACAGAAGGGAAAGCAGTCCATTTATTATTTTCAGCCAAAACAGATGATCCGTCATAACGTACCGAAGCGGTTAGCAAGTAACGTCCCTGATAGGCATAATTGAAACGGGCCGCATACGATTCTAAAGTATTTTTAGAGTACGGAGTGAACACGCCTGAAGGAATTAAGGCGATACTACCACTTGATGGTGTCAAGGAGTAGGTAGACTGAACTCCTGAACCTAAATTGTAAAAACTGGTTTCAAAAGGATTTTCTCTTGACGCTGAAAAGTACGTTTCGGTAGTATTAGAATAGAAACTTTGAAGACCTAAAAAGCTAAAAACATGGTCTTTATTCAACGTGTAATTGATGTTAAACTGATTGTCCCATGTATAATTAAAATTGTTCACATTGGTTACGTCACCGGATGGCAAACTTTTATTTTTAAGACCAAAATCGGTTTGAGCACCAAATGATCTTCCTTCTCTCGCGTCCATTTTTCCTGCTGAAAAAGTAGAACGAAACGATAGCCAGCTGTTGATTTTATACTCTCCGAAGATATTCCCAAGGGTAGTAAATCTTTCTATTTCGTCTGTTGAATTTGCAATTTCTAAAAGCGGATTGTAAGAACCTGTTTTGTTAATCGCTAAATTTCCGTTAGGATATCTCAATGTACCTGGTTGTTGTGCATAAGTTCCAACAATTTCATTACCGGCTGCATCTATCGCCCAAGGCGAAGTATATGGATTTTGTCTGAAAGCTTCCTGCATGGCTGTTGGGCTCCCTAGCTGTTCAGAGGTCTTAGAAATAGTAAGGTTAACTCCAAATGAAATTTTGTCGTTTATTTTATGATTCAAACCTGCTTTAAAATTGTATTTATCAATTCCTTCATTGTCAATTACTCCCGTTTCTTTCTGAGCTCCAAGACCAATGTTATACGACAGTCCGTTATCGGAACGACCGGAAACATTTAAGTAATTGTTTTGCATCATCCCACCTTTAAGAACCGCATCCTGCCAGTTGTAGCTTTGATTGTTAGCTACTCTCTGAAATAACACAGGGTTTGTACCGGCCTGTCCTACAGCAGCATTCAATTCTGAAGCATCAATATCGTTATAGGTTGGATTGGTAGCTGAAATAGTAGTTGCCAAAAATGCCGATTGGTGGTAATACCACCATTTTTCAGGACTCATTAATTTTGGTAATCTTACAGCCTCTTTGTTACCGTAAGAGCTGTCAAAAGTAACGGTAACACCAGACTTAGCGCTTGTTCCGCTTTTGGTTGTTACAATGATAACCCCGCTTCCTCCTCTGGAACCATAGATGGCTGCAGAAGATGCGTCTTTCAATACGTCCATTCTCGCAATGTCCTGCGGATTCAGGAAGTCAATATTATCTGTTGGTACGCCATCCACCACAAAAAGAGGTTTAGAACCGTCTTTATTGATCGAGTTTGTTCCTCTGATCACAACGTTAAAACCGTCACCAATACGGCCACTGTTTGAAGTTACCTGAACTCCCGCAATACCTCCCTGAATGGCTTCCATCGGATTTGTAACGTTTCTTTCGGTAATTTTAGCTGCCGACAAAGTATTGACTGCTCCGGTAAGGTCTGTTTTCTTTGCGGTACCATATCCTACAACCACTACTTCATTTAGTGAATTGGATTGTTCTGCCAGGCTCACATTTACTTTCGATTTTCCTGCAATGCTCACTTCTTGTGTCTGAAAGCCTAAGTAGCTTACAATTAAAATCGCTTTATTATTGGTCACATTTATTTTAAAACTTCCTTCAAAATCTGTAGAGGTTCCGTTTTTAGTTCCCTTTTCCTGAATGTTTACACCAGGCAATGATAATCCCGCAGCATCTGTAATTTTCCCCTCCACTATAGTCGATTGCGCATAAATTGCACTGCTCAACAAAAAATTCAGGAAAAATAAAAATACAAGACTGTATTTTATTTTTTTCTTTAATAGTTGTTTGGTATTCATAGTTTTTTAAAATGGTTTGGTTAATTGATAGTTTTTAATTCGTAAGTTATTCTACTTTTTTTTCATTGATATAGGTATTAATAAATTGTATGTTCTTCACATTTTTAAGCAAATGCACTGAATCTACTTTTTGAATGACAACATTTTTAAGGGTAATATTTTCTACAGGAGATTGCTCATAGCCTTCTGCCCATACTCCATATTTCCCTCCATTTTTGACGTTTATATTCTCCAGGCTGATATTTCTGATGGTTGGAATAAAATTGCCCGTTTGTGAACCGTAAACATTGTAAAACATGTTTAATTTTAAAACACATTCTTTTACAGTACCCACCTCAAGGTTTCGAACGAATACATTTTCAATGACTCCGCCTCTTTTTGAATTGGTCTTGATTCGGATGGCACGATCCAAATTTGGACTGTCCATGACGCAGTCTTCTACAAAAATAGTATTGACACCGGCCGATATTTCACTTCCAATAACTACTCCGCCATGACCGTCGATCATTTTGCAGTTCTGAACGATAATATTTTTGCTTGGAATTGCTACTCGTCGCCCATCGCCATCGCGACCTGCTTTGATCGCGATACAATCGTCACCAGTATTAAAAGTACAATTCTTGATAAGTACATTTTGTGAATATTCAGGATCACAACCGTCATTATTAGGACCATGACTGTTTACGGTAACTCCGTCAATGATAATGTTGTTTGATTTTAAAGGATGTAAAATCCAAAAGGGAGCATTTATAATGGTAACATCTTTAACCAAAATGGTACTACATTCAAAAAACTCCATAAAATTAGGTCGCAGATAGCGCCCCTCACCAAAAATTCTTTCTTTTATCGGAACCCCTTTTTCGGCCATATCGATCAAAACAGCACGATTTTGAGGATCATTCTGCGAGGGAATTCCTTTTTTCCAGCCGTAATCTTTACCACCGGACCAAATCCACCAGTTCGTAGCATCTGCCTGTCCGTTTAGGGTTCCTTTTCCGGTAATGGCTATATTGGTTTTGTTTTTGGCATAAATAAGTGGCGAATAATTCATCAGTTCTGTTCCTTCAAAGGAGGTGTGAACCATAGGATATTCTTTGGGATCGATGCTAAAAAGGACTTCCGCATGATCCTCTAAATGCAGGTTTACATTACTCTCTAAATGTATGGCGCCTGTTACATATTTTCCAGCAGGGATTAACACTTTTCCTCCGCCGTTTTGAGCACATGCTTTTATTGCTTTTTCAAAGGCCAGTGTGTTTAATGTCTTTCCATCAGCGACTGCTCCAAAATCATTAACATTATAGGTCTTATCTAAAAAACGGGTTTTAGAGATACTCTTTACAATTAAATCTTTGTTTTTCCAGGGATCAGATTCAGAAACAGTTAAAGCCTGCTTTCCACAAGACAGCATCGTGAAAGCTGTTGTAGCTGCCATTAAAACTGATTTAAACATTCTAACTTTCCCTGTAATCATGTTATTCTATTTTAGGATTGATTTACAAAACAGTGTAATTATGTAATCGATTACACGAAAGTAGAAAAATAGTTTTAATGCACCAAATTTATTTGAAAATTAATTATATATTTAATTTTTATTACGGAATATAATTACACTTAATGTAAAAAATTAGATAATTTATTATCATTGTAGAATCGAAATCGTTTTAATTATAAATTATGGTAATCGATAACAATATGTAAAACGTTATAAAAAAAATGTATTTTTGTCAGAGATAAATATGAAAAACCATTTTTAATGAGCGAAAAGATAACCATTTACGATATTGCCGAAAAATTAAATATCACCGCTGCTACCGTTTCGCGGGCATTAAACAATAATCCGAAAATAAAAGAGAGCACGCGCGAGTTGGTTATTAAAACTGCGGCTTCAATGAACTATAAGCAAAATAAGCTGGCGCTCGCCTTAAAAAGCGGCCGAAGTAATAATATTGGCGTTATAGTTCCGCGTATCGACAGCAACTTTTTCGCTTCGGTTATTCGGGGAATAGAAGAAGAACTTCATCCACATGGTTATCAGGTAATTATTTGCCAGACGCACGAAAATCCGAAAAGAGAAAACGAAAACTTATATACTTTAATAGATGCCCAGGTTGACGGTATCATCATGTCGGTTACCGATGTAACGGGAGAAAACGACGGTGCTTTTCAATATGTTTTGCAAAAAAATGTTCCGCTTATCTTTTTCGACAGAAGCAAACATATTGACGGAGTCAGTTCTGTAACCATAAATGACTTTAGAGGCGGTTACCAAACGACTAAACATTTAATTGATGAAGGCTGTAGAAATATTGCCCACCTATCAGGAGATCAGTCGCTTGAAATCTTTAAGAACCGATTTTTAGGATACAAACAGGCTTTATTAGACAATGGAATAACATTTGACGAAAAATATGTCATTCCTGTAAAAAGTACTGTTGACCACGGAAAACAGGCCATAGAGCTTTTACTTCAGTTGGAAACACCTCCTGATGCTATATTTTCATCGAGTGATTTTGCTGCTTTAGGTGCTATTCAGGAACTTAAAGAAAGAAATGTCAGTATTCCTAAAGATTTTTGCGTAGCGGGTTTCAGTAATGAACCTTTCACGAAATTTATGGAATTATCGATTACTTCTGTAGATCAGTCTCCGCTTGAAATGGGTAAAATGTCTGCTCGTGTTTTTCTGGAACAGGTGGACAAAACGGAGACGATTAAAATAGAAAAAAAGGTAGTTCTTGCTCCGGAATTACACATTCGTAAATCGTCATCAAGAACTAGCTTTTAAGTTATTTTTTACCATTAAGATAGTAAGGCAAATTAAGTTTTGCCTTTTTTTTCCTCAAACCATTAAGACATTAAGACAGATTAAGTTTTTGCCTTTTTTAAGCTTCCAAAGACTATGTTTCTATGTGTTAAAACAAATTTCACACAACAGGTTAAGTAAAACTTCTATACTACTTAATGAAACTTAATATCTTAATGGTTCAAACAAAAAAAACTCACTGTTAAGTGAGTTTTTTTATATAATGCTTTATTTTTCTAGAGTGAAACCCCTCTCTTCCAGGGAATAAAATCGTTTTGGTTTAAGATTGCAGCTTTGGTTTTAATGGTACCGCTGGCAACATCGATAATAAACTCCAACATTTCATCAGCCATTTCGTCGATGGATTTTTCTCCTGTGATAATACCGCCAGTGTCAATATCAATGATATCGGACATTTTTTTAGCCAGATCGGTGTTGGATGAAATTTTCACTACCGGCGCGATCGGATTTCCTGTCGGAGTACCTAAGCCAGTGGTAAACAATACCATATTTGCTCCTGAACCTACCATTGCTGTTGTACACTCCACATCATTACCCGGTGTACAAAGCAGCGTTAATCCTGGTTTCGAAATGTATTCACCATAGTCAAAAACACCGGTAATTGGTGATGTCCCTCCTTTTTTAGCGGCTCCTGCCGATTTCATGGCATCGGTAATTAATCCGTCTTTGATGTTACCCGGAGAAGGATTCATATCAAAACCTGAACCGGCATCTACTACGGTTTTTTCATACCATTTCATTAATTCTAAAAAGCGTTCTCCACTTTCCTCTTCGACACAACGATTAACTAGTTCCTGCTCTACTCCACACAATTCAGGAAACTCCGAAAGAATGGTAGTTCCTCCTAAAGCGGCCAGTAAATCTGAAGTTACTCCGAGAGTCGGGTTAGCCGAAATTCCGGAGAATCCATCAGATCCACCACACTCTAAACCTATTTTTAGTTTGGATAAAGGTGCCGGAGTTCTTTGTACTTCGTTTGCTTTTTTAATGGCTTCAAAGGTATCTTTTACCACACTACTCAACATGGCTTCGATTGTCCCGATTTGCTGCTGATCGTAAATCAAAACCGGTTTTTTACTGTTTGGATTTATCGCATCTAAAGCATCTTTAAAAATCTGAATTTGCAGGTTCTGACACCCCAGACTCAATACAGTTGCTCCCGCCACGTTTGGATTGTTTACATATCCTGCCAATAATTTGGCCAGACTATGCGAATCCTGACGAATACCTCCACAACCACCCTGATGTGTGATGAATTTTACTTCGATGTTGTTGAATAAATTAGCATCGTTTGAAGCAGCTTCATTTCCGGCTCCACCAGTTTCTGATTTAACCAAAGAACGCAGTAACAACTGATAATCGTTCTCTTTGGGTTTCATTAATTCTTTTTCGAAAATATCTTTTAGAATTTCGATGTTTCTGTTTTCGCAAAATACTAACGGAAAAAACAACCATACATTCTCGGTTCCAACTTGTCCGTCTTCTCTGTGATAGCCCATGAAAGTTCTGTCTTTCCACTTCTCAATATTGGGAGCCGTCCAGCCAATCGTTTCTGTTTTTCCGGTTACTTTATCACTTTCGTGTTTGACATTAGCCGTAGAAAGCAAACCTCCTTTTTCAATTTTAGCACTCGCCTTTCCTACCAGAACTCCATACATAATAATCCTGTCTCCTGTATTAAAAGGAACCATCGCAATTTTATGCTTCATCTTCACATCACTCTCAACAGTAACGGCAGAACCTTCAAAATCAATCACCTCACCTGCTGAAAGATTTACCAAAGCTACTGCTACATTATCTGTAGGATGAACTTTTATTAATTTTTTTTGCGTTGCCATAACTAAACTTTCTGAGTTACATTATTTATTTGTTTTTGAAAATTGGTAAAACCATTTTCAATTCCGTTTGCATCAATTTCTTCCAATGCAGCTGTAATTGCTTTTGTTAATCCCGGTACCAGCGTTAAATCTTCGTCCCAGAAGCTTTTATTCTGCAAAGTCAATCGTGCTATTTTTTCATAATCATCCGATTTCCAAAGACTTTCGAAAAAAGAAACAATATCCTCACTATCATTAATTGGTAAAACCCCGCCCTTCCAACTTCCTTTGTAAAAACGGATCAAAGCAGCAAAAGCAAACGTTAAATGAACCGGAAGTTTTTGATGAATATCCACATATCCCGTTAAACTAGGTAATACGCGCACTTTAAATTTTGAAATCGAGTTTAATGCAATTGAAGACAGCAAATGCTTGATAAACGGGTTTCTAAAACGGTCCAGGATTTCTTCAGAGAAACTAGCCAATTCCGCTTTATCCATGTTCAGCGTTTCATTGATCTCTTCAAAAACAGCTTTGTTTACAAAATCACCGCTAAAAACATTATCAACCGTTTCTTTTACGGTCTCGTTACCATAAAGCATTGAGAAAGGAACCATAGCGGTATGTGCTCCATTCAGAATTCTCACTTTACGTGTACGATACGGCTGCATGTCGGCTACGATTTTTACATCCAGCGCTGTTTTTTCAAACGGAAGTTTTGCTTTCAGTTTATCATCTCCTTCAATTACCCACAAAAAGAAACTTTCGGCACTTACAATCAAATCGTCTTTATAATCCAACTGACTGTTGTACTCTTCTATTTGGTCTTTCGGATAACCGGGTACAATTCTGTCTACTAATGTATTATGAAAAGAACAACTAGCTGTCAACCAAAAAACAAATTCATTTTCTAATTTCCAGTCCGCACAATATTTTAAAATAATTTCTTTTAAAGTATCTGAATTGTAATTGATTAATTCGCAAGGAATAATTGTTAATGCTTTATCTGCCGCTCCTTTAAAATGCTTGAATCTTTCATATAAAAGCACCGTTAATTTAGCCGGAAAGGAAACCGGGGGCTGCATACTCAACTGATCGGATTCGATATATTCTATACCTGCTTCGGTTGTATTTGAAATGATAAAAGCCAATTCTTCTTCTCTGGCCAAAGCCAGATACTCCTGAAAAGACGCATAAGGATCAATTGCTTTTACGATATTAGAAATCAATTCTTTCTCCTGAATCTCTTCTCCTTTTTTAACTCCTTTCATGAATAAGGTATACAATCCGTCCTGAGCATTAATCATATTCACCAAACCTCTGTCTATAGGCTGTACTACGGCAATTCCTGCGTTAAAATCAGCTTCCTGATTTAATTTTTGAAAAGCATATTCTACAAAGGCTCTTAAAAAGTTACCTTCTCCAAATTGAACTATTTTTATAGGAAGTTTTTCTGAAAGCCCTGAGCTCACTCTGTTTAATTTTTCCATTACTTTTTCTCTTAAAGTGTTATCAATAATCACGTTTAATACCTTATTTATCTCTGATTATTTCCTCTCACTGTAAAAGAAACATTACACTTGTGTGAGGAAAACAAACCTTGCTGTGAGGACTCACAAGATTCATTTATCAAGCGTAATGCTCAATTACAATTTCTAAAATCTAAAAAAAACGCATGTTAAATAAGGACCTATATGATTACCCTTATTTATTTTTTAATACTTTTTATAATATCCAGAACCTGACTAACTTTTGTTTTTAATTCATCATAATCCTGTTGCTCTAATATCTCTTTTGAAATTAACTGTGATCCAATTCCCACGCAGGTTGCTCCCGCACTAAACCACGAAGTCAGACTATCAACTGTTGGCAGAACACCACCTGTTGGCATGATATTCGTCCACGGACATGGACCTTTTATTGCTTTGATAAATTCAGGTCCGTAAATATCACCCGGAAACAATTTTACAATTTCACATCCTAATTCTTCGGCTCTTGCGATTTCGGTAAGTGTTCCGCAGCCCGGAGACCAAAGTACTTTTCGACGATTACAGGCAATTGCAATATCTTCTCTAAAAACCGGAGTCACAATAAAATTCGCTCCCAAACTCATGTACAAAGATGCTGAAGCCGCATCAGTAATAGAACCAACACCAAGCATCATTCCCGGTAATTCTGCTAAAGCATACTTGTTTAATGCTCCAAAAACTTCATGGGCAAAATCTCCTCTGCTTGTAAACTCCATTAATCTTGCGCCTCCATCATAACAGGCCTTTAATACTTTCTTGCTTATTTCGATATCTGAATGAAAGAATAGCGGAACCATTCCGTTTTCTTTCATCGTTAAAGCCACTTCAATTCTTGAATATTTTGCCATATTTAAATCAATTATCTAGATACTAATCCGGTAGCATCACCATCTATCATATTTTCAACTTCTTTTAAGGTTACCAGATTATAATCTCCGGCAATGGTATGTTTTAAACAACAAGCAGCCACAGCAAAATCTAAAGCTCTTTGATTGTTATTTTGATATTCCTGTAATCCGTAAATTAAACCTCCCATGAAAGCATCCCCACTTCCAACACGATCTACAACAGGAGTCACTTCTTTTACGGCTGCCTGATAAATGGCTTTACCATCAAATAAAACCCCTCCTATTCTTTGATGTGATGCACTTACGGAGTACCTAAGGGTTGTTGCTGCTATTTTTAAACCCGGAATCAACTCAAACAATTTGCTGTACAAAACCGGAAGCGATTTCTCATCCTGATAATTTGGATTGACTTTCGGAATTCCCAACATAAAATAGGCGGTATCAATATCTCCTAAAATAACATTGCTGTATTGCAAGAGCTCCGGCATTACGTCACTTGGTGTTTTTCCGTATTGCCATAATTTTGATCGGTAATTCAAATCACAGGAAATTGTAATTCCCAGTTTATGCGCTGCTTTAACGGCTTCTAAACAGGCTTCGGCAGCACTTTGGGAGATTGCTGGTGTGATCCCGCTCCAGTGAAACCAATTGGTACCCTCAAGCACTTTCTCCCAGTCAATCATTCCTTTTTCGATAGTTGCCATCGAACTGTGTGCACGATCATAAACCACATTACTGCCTCGTGTCCCGGCACCGGTTTCCAGAAAATAGATACCTAAACGCTCTCCTCCGTAAACTACATTTCCGGACGCTACATTCATTTTTCGCATTTCTTTTACTGCCGAAGCACCAATTTCATTCTCGGGTAATCTTGTTACAAATTCGGCATTCAAA
Organism: Flavobacterium sp. WG21; assembly: GCF_000335775.1. Taxonomy (NCBI): domain Bacteria; kingdom Pseudomonadati; phylum Bacteroidota; class Flavobacteriia; order Flavobacteriales; family Flavobacteriaceae; genus Flavobacterium; species Flavobacterium sp. WG21. The sequence goes on along the minus strand of NZ_AMYW01000005.1, from coordinate 59,960 downwards.
CCATAATTAGCCAAAGACACGCAAACATTAAATTCACCGCCTCCATAAGACGCTCCAAATGCTTTTGCCTGCGAAAATCGCAAGTGTCTCTCTGTCGAAAGACGCAACATAATTTCCCCGAATGCAACTACTTTACTCATATAATTTTATTGTTTTACCAGTAAAAGATTTTTTTTATCATTAAGATATTAAGAAAATTAAGCCTGATGCTTTTATTTGCCACAGCTTATCTGATTAAAAAGATACTTAAACTCTTTCCCCTATATTCTTTGCTCTATATTCTCTCTTCTTACTTAAAATTTAAAATACTCTTTTGCATTATGATAGGAAATATCCGAAACCAGTTTCCCTATCCACTCCATATCATTTGGAAGCTCTCCGCGTTTGATTTCATCTCCTAAAAGATTACATAAAATACGTCTGAAATACTCATGCCTCGGGAAAGACAAAAAGCTTCTCGAGTCTGTTAGCATTCCTACAAAACAACTGATTAACCCCATATTTGAAAGAGCATTTAATTGTTTTGTCATTCCGTCTTTCTGATCTAAAAACCACCATCCCGATCCAAACTGAACTTTCCCTCTGACACTTCCGTCATTAAAATTTCCAATCATGGTTGCCATCACTTCGTTATCAGCCGGATTCAGGTTATAAATTATCGTTTTCGTCAATTTATCTTTACTGTCCAAAGCATTTAAAAAGCCGGATAGTTTTTGTGCCTGCGGATAATCTCCAATAGAATCCCAACCCGTGTCAGGTCCTAAAATTCGGTGCATGCGGGCATTATTGTTTCGCAACGCTCCAAGGTGAAATTGCTGTACCCATCCAAACTCATGATACATCTCGGACAAGAATAACAATACAGCACTTTGAAATTTCAAAACTTCTTCGGGAGTTAAAATTCTGTTTTCTCTTTTCTTTTTGAAGATGCTATTAATTTCATTCTCTGTAAATTCTTCGAAATAAATCTGGTCTAAGCCATGATCACTAAGTTTACAGCCGTTTTGATTAAAGAACTCAATTCGGTTTCGCAATACACTGCACAAATCAGCATAGGTATGAATCGCAACTCCGGACACCTCCCCTAACTTGTCCAGATAGGCATTATAGCCATCATTGGAAATTAAGATCGCTTTATCAGGTCTGAAGGCCGTACTCATTTTAGTTCCAATTGGATTCTTTGCCAATTTTTGATGAAACTCAAGACTGTCAATCGGATCTTCGGTCGTGCAAACCAATTCAGCATTTACTTTTTTAAGCAGATTTTGCGTACTGTAGGCCGGAGAATTAATTTTCTCGGTTGCTTCCTGGTATATTTTCTCTGCCGATTTTTCATTCAGCAAATCATATATATCAAAATAACGCGCCAGCTCTAAGTGCGTCCAATGGTACAAAGGATTACGCATGGTGTATGGAACCGTTTTGGCCCAATTTAAGAATTTATCTTTGTCAGGGGCGTTTCCGGTCACAAACTGCTCGTTGATTCCCAAGGTACGCATCGCACGCCATTTGTAGTGATCTCCGTTGATCCACACCTGTGTAATGTTTTCAAAAATTTTATCTTCAGCAATAAACTGAGGATTCAAATGATTGTGATAATCGATGATCGGCTGATTTTTGGAGTAATTATGATACAGCTCTTCTGCAAATTTATTTTCAAGTAAAAAATTATCGTTTATGAAGGTATTTGAACTCATGATTTTTTTGATGTAATTGAGATAATTATTCGTTTGATGGCTTCCCGATTGTTGCTAAGATTCCACCATCAACATACAAAATGTGGCCGTTCACAAAATCGCTGGCTTTTGAAGATAAAAATATAGCCGCTCCGGCCAGATCACTTGCTTCTCCCCATTTTGCAGCCGGAGTTCTACTAATGATAAAATCATTAAAAGGATGCCCGTCCACTCTAATAGGTTTGGTCTGTTCGGTAGCAAAATACCCCGGACCAATTCCGTTAATCTGAACATTATGTTTGGCCCATTCGGTAGCCATATTTTTGGTCAGCATTTTCAAACCGCCTTTCGCAGCAGCATAAGCTCCTACTGTACTGCGGCCCAACTCGCTCATCATCGAACAAATATTGATTATTTTTCCTCGCCTTCTTTCAATCATCCCTCTTACTACATGCTTTGATACAATAAACGGACTCACCAAATCAATATCAATAACCTCTTTAAAATCGGCTACCTCCATTTCAATCAGCGGAATTCTTTTAATAATCCCTGCATTGTTAATCAGGATATCAATAGGGCCCACTTCATTTTCAATTTGTCGAACTGCAGCAATAACTTCCATTTCGTCCGTTACATTAAACTTATAGCCCACTGCATGAATCCCCTCTTTTTGAAGTTCCGCTACGGCATCATCAATTTTTTGTTGAGAAGAATTTCCGTTTACCACAATTGTCGCACCCGCCTCTCCTAATCCTTTTGCCATTGCCATTCCCAGTCCGTGTGTACTTCCTGTAATCAGGGCAACTTTTCCGTTTATATCAAATAATGAGTTTGCCATATTTTTTATCTTAAATCAGTGATTTTACACACATCCATATCTCCGTAATCCAAATTCTCACCCGCCATTCCCCAGATAAAAGTATAATTACTGGTTCCGGATCCTGAATGAATCGACCATGGTGGTGAAATAACCGCCTGATGATTGTTCATCCAAATGTGTCTGGTTTCCTGAGGCTGTCCCATAAAATGACAAACGGCCTGATTTTCGGGAATATCCAAATAAAAATAAACTTCCATTCTGCGATCGTGTACGTGTGCCGGCATGGTATTCCAGACACTTCCGGGTCTTAATTCCGTCATTCCCATCTGTAATTGACAAGTGGTTACAACACCTCCAATAATCATTTGATTTACGGTGCGGTGATTGGCTGTCTCCATAGTTCCCAATTCCAGCTTGTTTGCTTCTGCCAGACTCACTTTTACGGTTGGATATGTTCTGTGTGCCGGAGCAGAATTGATATAATATTTTGCAGGATTCTTAGGATCATCACTTTTAAAAATCACTTCCTTATTACCGCTTCCGATGTACAAAGCATCTTTAAACGCTAATTCGAAAGAAACTCCTTCAACGACCACAGTCCCTTTGCCACCTACATTGATAATTCCCATTTCTCTTCTTTCCAGAAAGTAACCTGCTTTCAACGGGTCAATACTTTCCAAAGTCAGATCCTTCAACGGAACTGCCGATCCTGCGATGTACCTGTCATAATGAGAATAGGTTAACACAATCTCATCTTCCTGCATTAAATCGTCAATTAAGAATTCGTTTCTCAATTCCTGAGTGTCATATTTTTTTACAGCTTCCGGGCTCGACGCGTATCTTGAACTATATTTTGTCATAATTTTAAATTAATGTAATCGATTGCACAAAATTAGATTTTTATCCTTAAAAACCATAATTGATTGTAAAATTTATTCTTTTTTTATAATTGTTTTTGTTATCTGTAATCCTTAAAGATTGATAATCGGACTGTATTTAGGTACTAACATTTTCATCACAGACCATCCTGTCAGGTAACAAATGGCACAAATAGAAAAAATGATAAAATATCCGGCTTCAATTCCTTGAAAACCCATAAATGACATATTGCTTTCTTTGGCATAATCAAACAGCATTCCCGAACCTTTATTGATAAAAGTAGAACCAATACCTCCGGCCAAACCTCCAATACCAGTGATCGTTGCAATTGCTTTTTTAGGAAACATATCTCCAACAGTGGTAAAAATATTAGCCGACCATGATTGATGAGCTGCACCTGCAATACCAATAATAACAACGGGAATCCAATAACTGATATACCCTAAAGGTTGTGCAATCAGAGCCAACAAGGGAAAGAATGCAAAAATTAGCATTGCTCTCATTCTGCCTTCATAGGGGTTCATTCCTTTCTTCTCGACAAAATAGGTTGGCAGCCAGCCGCCTATAATTGACAACAGGGTTATCATATATAAAACGAATAAAGGAAGTGCCGCCTCAGTAGAATCCATACCGTAAACCGAACTTAAGTAAGCCGGGGTCCAGAATAAGAAAAACCACCATACTCCATCGGTCATAAACTTACCAAAAGCAAATGCCCAGGTTTGTTTGTATTTAAAACAATCGACAAAAGAAACTTTGTCTTTGGTTTCCGGTACATACCCCTTTAATTTGCTGTCTGTAATATCATCTTGTTGTATATACTCTAATTCTGCAGCACTTACTTTTGGGTGGTTTTCAGGCTTATCATACATGAAAATCCAAAATCCCATCCAAACAAAACCTAAGGCACCAATGATGATAAAGGCCATTTCCCATCCGAAAGATTCTGCGATAAACGGAATAGATATAGGAGCTGCCAAAGCACCAACAGTAGCACCTGCATTGAAAATACTGGTAGAAAATGCTCTGTCTTTTTTAGGAAAATACTCGGCCGTCGTTTTAATTGCTGCCGGAAAATTTCCTGCTTCACCCACTGCTAAAACAAAACGGGCAAAGATGAACAGCGTAACACTTACATTAATGACCAGTCCGGTATCTTTTACAAGGTGAATTGCCTGCTTGGCGCCCTCGAAACCTACAAACCAGTTCCCACTAATAATTCCGGCTGTAGCAATACCACAAAAAGCATGAAGACAAGCCCCAAAAGACCAGATCCCAATGGCCCACAGAAATCCTCGTTTAGTATCCATCCAATCCACAAATCTACCGGCAAACAGTAATGAAACTGCGTAAAAAATAGAAAACAAGGCGGTTATATTTCCGTAATCATTATTAGTCCAATGAAACTCAGGCGCGATAAAATCGCTCCACGTTAAAGAAAGTACCTGTCTGTCTAAATAGTTGATAGTGGTTGCAAAAAAAAGCAAGGCACATATACTCCAACGATAACTTCCTGTAGATTTTTTGGATTGGGTCATAATAACTGCATCTGTTTGGTTCATGGTAATGGTTTATTATAAAAGTTGATAGTTTTCCGGCTCATTTAATCTGCTATTCAAACACGATATAAAAATTACAATACCTATGAATTAAATGCAACAAAATTAAATAAATGTAATCGATTGCACAAATATAGTTTTAAATCTTTATATTCCAAATAAATTATATAAAAATTTAATTTCAACACATAATTAAACAGATCGCTCAAAAAAAATACTTTAAATTACATTTTAAGTAATATATTTGTTAAAAGCTATTTTTGCAAACTTAACCGTTTTATCTATCAAAATTGTCCAAAAAACTTTCACTTTTGATCAATTCACTGTAATCTTCAGGTTTGTGAAGTAAAAGTCATTTGTTACATTTTTACAAAAGCGTAAAACTGATCCAAAAAAGCTTTGTTTTAAAACACTTTTCCAACCCATTTAAATATTTCCATAATTCATGAAAAATGTAAAAGAATTACTTCTAACCTTATTTTTATTCACCTTCATGCACACTACTATACATGCACAAAATGAAATTGTACCGCTCTGGAATACTATCCCCGATGAAATAAAAGCTACGGAATACAAGGAAAATGAATCTTTTATAGACGGAAAAGTGCAGAGTACAAGTTTAGTTACCGTTCCAACTTTGAGTGTTTTTTTACCTAAACAAAGCAAACCCAATCAAACTGCTGTTCTTATTTTTCCGGGAGGAGGATATCAACATTTAGCTATTGATAAAGAAGGCACCAAAGTCGCCAACTGGCTTAATAGCTTGGGAATTGCAGCTTTTGTTGTCAAATACAGATTACCCAGTGATCAAATCATGAAAGACAAAAAGAACGGACCATTACAAGACGCACAGGAAGCCATACGTCACGTAAGGCAAAATGCAACAAAGTACAGCATAGATGCTAACAAAATAGGGATTATTGGCTTCTCGGCCGGAGGGCATTTAGCTTCTACGCTGGCAACACATTACGATGAAGCAACTTATGATTCGAAATCTAAAACAAGTGCACGTCCGGATTTTTCACTTTTAATTTATCCGGTAATCTCCATGCAAAATGAGATTACACACAAAGGCTCGCAAAGTAGTTTACTGGGGAATAATCCCTCACAGGAAGTACGTGATTTTTATTCTAACGAAAAGAAAGTTACTTCAAAAACTCCTCCGGCTTTCCTGATTCATGCCACAGACGACAAAACCGTTTTACCGGAGAACAGTATCAATTACTATCTGGCGCTTAAACGAAACGGGGTTTCAGCTGAATTACATCTTTATGAAAAAGGAGGTCATGGTTTTGGGTTGGGCGTAAATAGTACTAGTAAATTTTGGACTCGAGATTGCGAAGAATGGCTTAAAATTAATGCCTACTTATAATAGTAGAGAAAGAATAAAAAAAAAGGGTCTTTAGATCCGGATAACCCAATAACCAAATCTAAAAACCCTATAAAAATCAGACTCTTTTGTAATCCTGCAAATTCATACAAAGCTTATACCCACGATCAAATGAATAAGTCCAATTTTCATTGTAATTAAAAAAATGTTTCTCCAAAAACAGTTAATTATAACAACCTATTATGCGGTCTAAAAAGGTAAACACAGCATAATTACCCGTTATTATGGCGCGAAATTACAAGCAACTTTAGAGAAATCATTACGGCTTTCCGCATTATGAAAAACTTTTTCCTCCTAAAAATGCTAAGTCACTGACTATCTGAAACACTACAGTTCTAAAATCTTTTGTTTTTTTTAGGGACTAAGAAACTAAGACTCTGAGATACTAAGACTCGAAGATGATAAGGTTTTAAAAATTTTCGAAGTTTTCTTATTCTAGATTAAGTTATAACAAACTCTTTACTAGTACATTTGCAAAATACAGATTTTTTTTTCTAAGCTATTAAGGCGTAAAGTTCCTAAACTTATGCAATCTTAGAACCTTAGTATCTCAACACCTTAGCATCTTAGAAAGAACTCAAAAAACTACTATCTATGAAAACATACGAATTCTTACTGCTTGGAAAAAACCAAGCCATTCTTGAGATTTTGCTCAGATTGGTGAATGCTTACGAAAACTGGAATGCAGTTGGTTTTAATGACGAAAAACTGGCTCAGGATTATTTTCTGAACCACAAAATTGATATTGTACTTTTGAGTTCAGGCATCGAAGATCATATCGAAAAAGAATTTACTTCTTTCTGTTTAAAACAGCAACCTGATGTTGAAGTAATTGAACATTTTGGAGGAGGAAGCGGCCTATTAAAATCAGAAATTGAATATCGATTGCATCTGAAAGGAAAAATTTAGATGCCAACAAATTCTTTAAATTTGCCAAAAACCGAACGCTAAAATGGAAAAGAAATATTCAGTTGTCATTCATCCCTCACCAGAAATAATTAAGGACATCAAAACCATGAAAGAGCATCTGGCAACTAAAATTGGCTGGTTCAACAGTAAAAATTCGGTGGCACATATTACGATTTGTGAGTTTACAACTGACGATTCTCAACTGGATAAATTCAAGCAAAAGCTTTTTAATATTTGCGATACCTTTACTCCGTTTCAGGTACATTTGGATGATTTTGGTTCGTACGAAAGTGGTGCTTTTTTCATTGCCCCAAATGAAGAATCAAAAAAAAGCTTACAACCAGTCATGAAAAAGACACAGAAAGCGTTACTTCTTTCCAACCTAAAAAAAAGCAGTGATCCGCATATTTCTATCGGCAGAAAACTAACTCCCGAAAATCTTAAAATCGCATCGCAGCTCTTTACCACAATTGCCATGGATTTTTCCTGTGAAGAAATTATTCTCCGTGAATTAGATCCGGTGAAAAAACAGTTTTTTGTCATCGATACTTTTCCTTTTGGCAGTAATCCACAGCCGGAACTTATACAGGGGACTTTGTTTTAAATGTTTATTGTGAGATGTGAGACGCAAGATGCAAGATGTGAGATGCAAGATGTGAGATGTGAGATGTGAGATGTGAGATGTGAAGAGTAGAAAACCTGAAACCTGAAACTTCAAACCTGAAACTTCAAACTTGAAACTTGAAACTTCATTTTTTCGTATATTTGATTTTTACAAATCGTCGTCATGAAATCACTGGATTCTTTTTACAAAGATATAACTGAAGGTTCCTCCGTTGAACCGGGTTCTTTATTGCCCAATGACATCAAAAAAGAGATTGGTCATTTTAATGTATTTAATATCAAAGAGGTTTTAGATCGTCTTCAGGGTAAAGCAATCATGCCTTATGATCGCCGTGCTTACTACAAAATCAGTTTGATTAAAGGAAAAAACAGGGCTGAATACGCCGATAAGATAATTGAAATTGAAAAGCAGGGACTATTATTTGCCACCCCAAAGATTCCGTACAATTATTTACCGCAGGATATGAATCAATCCGGGCAGTTTTGTGTGTTTACGGGTGAATTTTTATCAAAAAACAAAAGCGGGATTGATCTGGACGAGCTTCCTATTTTTGCTTCTGACGGGTATCCTATTTTTCAATTAACCGATGAAGAAGTAGCAGAAGTAGAATTGATTTTCAACAAAATACAAAAAGAAATCAATTCCGATTACGTTTACAAATATGATCTAATTCGGAATTACGTCGCCGAACTCATTCACTTCGGACAAAAACTACAGCCAATAACGGCATTGTATTCCAGACACAATTCGGCTGCCAGAGTTTCTTCTTTATTTGCTGAATTGCTGGAAAGACAATTCCCTATTGAATCGCCAAATCAACGCTTACAGCTCAGAACCGCCAAAGATTTTGCCGAAAGATTATCGGTCCATGTCAATCATCTGAATAAAGTTTTAAAGGAAAATACCGGAAAAACTACAACCGAATTAATCAGCAGCCGTTTAACCAGCGAAGCCAAAATTCTTTTAAAACAAACGGACTGGAATATTTCTGAAATTGCCTTCTCCTTAGGATTTGAAGAATTGGCACATTTCTCTAACTTCTTTAAAAAACAAACTTCGTTTACTCCTTTAGCTTTCCGATCTTAAATTCATGATTTGAATTTCGCAAACATCGGTTTGATATTTACAATTTCCCCACACTACTTCGCCCCTACCTTTGTCTTATCAATTTAAAACATAAAATAAAATGGCAGTACATACAAAAATTGCTCTGGTAACAGGTGGCAGCAGAGGTTTAGGAAAAAATATGGCGATTGCAATTGCTAAAAAAGGAATCGATGTAATTATTACCTACAACAGTAAAAAAGAAGAAGCTGATTCAGTAGTGAAAGAAATTGAAAGCTTAGGTCGAAAAGCAGGCGCTATTCAATTAAATGTTGCCGATTCCGGCACTTTTGATCCCTTTTTCAGCTCTGTTGCAGAAACTCTAAAAAGTACTTTTAAAACGGATAAATTTGACTTTTTAGTAAACAATGCCGGAACGGGACTCCACAATTCATTTATGGAAACAACAGAAGCCGAATTTGATCAATTGAGCAATATACATTTTAAAGGCCCCTTCTTCTTAACTCAGAAAGCATTAAACCTTATGAATGATGGTGGCGGAATCGTAAATATCTCAACTGGTCTGGCAAGATTTTCTTTTTCGGGCGCTTCCGCCTATGCCTCTATGAAAGGTGCTATCGAAACGTTAACCAAATACCAGGCAAAAGAATTGGGTGAACGAAAAATCAGAGCCAATGTAGTTGCTCCGGGGGCAATCGAAACCGATTTTGGAGGTGGTGTGGTTCGCGACAACGAACAATTGAACAAAAATATAGCTGCAGTTACCGCTTTAGGAAGAGTTGGATTACCGGACGATATTGGCGGAGTGGTTGCCTTTTTATGTACCGAAGAGGCACGCTGGGTAAATGCACAACGCATTGAGGTTTCAGGCGGAATGAATTTGTAATTTTATCACGAGAGTTTATAATTTAAACCCGACAGGCTTTAAAAACCTGTCGGGTTTGTCATTCTGAGTATATTGAATTAGTAAGAATTCTGTTTTTAATCTTTCTCAATGATTACATCAAAACCTCCGTTTTTATCAAAAACCACATCATAGAATTTGGAGTTTTTTTGTATTCCGACCTCGTAAGTGGTTTTGTTTTTATCGTCTACCACTACTGCCGATTCTTTAATGGCACTGGCAGGATAATTTTTCTTCAGATAGGTTTGTGCTTTTTGTGGCAGCTGATTGAATGGAATTTGCAACTCAAAAGCTTTCAGAGCTCCCAAACTATCATAAACCGCCAATGCATTGGTGTTTTTATCTGTTTTGAACTTGGCTTCATACCGAATTTCATCATCATCGTCTCCCACATACTTCAAGGTCCAGACCGGAACTTTACCAGGATATTCTTTCTGAAAAGTAAAAACTACTTTTTCAGGAGGTGTGACAACTTTATCGGGAGAAACTCCACTCTGCCCTATTAAAAAGCTGCTATACAAAAAGGTTATCATCAGGAATATTTTTTTCATGTGCCAAATTTTAAATTAACATCTCTTAAATAACGTATTAAAATTACTACTTTATTCCGAAGAAAAAGTGATATTGTAAAAAAATGTTAAAATAAACGGTAACAATGTTCTGTGTCAGACGTCTTACGAAAAACCAAAACCTAAAAAATGAAATCTAACCTGAAAAATTTTGAGGCTTCACCCCAACTTTATGCACGCATAGCCGGGATATTATATTTGGTCATTATCGTCATGGGATTCTTCGCAGAAACATTTGTCAGAAACAAATTGTTTGTGTCGGGAGATGCCACCGCCACCGCTCAAAATATTATGCATTCGCAGTTTTTATGGAAAATTGGCATTACAGCGGATCTTATTATGCAAATTTGCGATCTGCCGGTCATGATTATTCTCTATTATCTTTTAAAGCCGGTAAACCGAAAGCTTGCTCTTTTAAATTTATCGTTCAATTTAATCCAGACTGCCGTTTTAGTCGCCAATAAACTGAATCTTTTAGCAGCATTGTTCTTTCTGGGAGATGCCGAATATTTAAAATCTTTCAGTCCAGATCAGTTACACACCTTATCTTATCTCTCGATTAAGTTACACGATTATGGTTTCGGAATCGGATTGATCTTTTTTGGATTTGTATGTTTACTGGAAGGCTATCTGGTCTTTAAATCGGGTTATTTACCAAAGGCAATTGGAGTTTTAATGAGTCTGGCGGGAATCTGTTATCTTACCAATAGTTTCTTCTTAATTTTGATCCCGAAACTTTCAAGTATAATTTTATTGATGCCTTGTTTGATTGCCGAATTGTCTCTTAGTTTATGGCTTGTTTTTAAAGGGGTAAAATTACCTGTCTGGAAACAGCAGTTGGTATAATCAACCTTAATAATGCAATTAATTTAAACACAAAGATTCTAAGTGTTAAAAAATAATAGCCACAGATTTAAAGGATTAAATCGATTAAAAAATCTGCCAGATCTGCGGGAATTTGTTTTTTTTCACACGCAGATCTGGCAGATTTTGCAGATTTTTTTTAATCCTTTTTAGTAGAAGCTATTACTTTGAAAATCATTCAACCTGTGTAATTACCAGAACTGAAATACAATCAAAAAAGCCTGCCGGAAATTACTCCTGAGCAGGCTTCTTCTTTGAAATAATTGAATTAGTAAGCTCCCTTCATTTCTATTTTCTTATCAATTTTATTTCTATTTCAGTCTAATATTACATCCGTTTTATTTCTTCAGTCGATCTGATAATTCTCTTTTATAGGTAATACCAATCGGTAATTTTTCGTTTTTAATGACCACAAAATCTTTATCGGTGGCTTCAATTTTATCAAGAGCCACGATGTAGGACTTGTGAATGCGCATGAAATTCTTCTCGGGCAAACATTTCTCCAATTCACTGGTCGTGATAGAGGCCAGATACGTTCTTTTTATGGTATGTAACTTTACATAATTCCCAAAACTCTGTGCAAACAAAAGCTGATCCAATTCTATCTCAATAAAGTAACCGTCAACCTTCACTGTAACGGAATTAATTACTGCTTCTTCAGTTTTCGCTTTACCATTTTCCGTGGCAAAAAAACGATCGATGGCTTTGAGGAATCTTGGAAAATAAATAGGCTTGAGAAGATAATCTATAACACCGTAATCGTAACTTTCAAGGGCATATTCAGAATAAGCGGTGGTTAATATTGTACTGGGATGCGTTGGAATAATCTTCAGTAATTCCATCCCTGAGATCTCCGGCATATTGATATCCAAAAACATCAAATCAACAGGATGGTCTCTTAAATAATCCATTGCCTCAATACCGTTAAAACCCTGAAAAACCAATTCTAATTGCGGATTTTGCTTGATGTAATTTGCCAGTACATAATGCGCTGCCGGTTCATCATCGACAATTATACATTTTTTAGGTTCTCTCATTCGACAAACTTTTTCAATTGCACTTTCAAATCTACAATGTAAGTATTCTTATCGTCCTGAATGTCTAATTTATAAGCTTTGCCATAAATCAGATTCAATCGTTCTATGGTATTTTTCAAACCAATCTTAGTGGAAATAACATCCGTTTTTTTCTTTGGAATGGAGTTTACCACATGCAAATGAAGCAAGCCGTTCTCGACCGTAATAATGATTCTCACAAAACATTTTTCTATCGCACAGGTTCCGTGTTTAAACGCATTTTCGATAAATGCAATCAATAGCATTGGCGATACTTTATAGGCATTTTCATTGTCGATTTTACAGTCGTACGTAATCTCACAGCGATACCCTACCCTTTCTTTTTCCAACTGAACATAACTGTTTATAAACTCGAGTTCGTCTTCCAGAGAAACACATTGTTTGTTATTGCTTTCGAGCTGATACCGCATCAGCTGTGATACTTTCATGATTAAATCAGATGTCCGGTCCGGAAACTCGAGACTAATTCCGTAAAGCGTATTAAAGGTATTAAATAAAAAGTGCGGATTCAATTGTCCTTTTAATGAATTCAATTGCATCTGATTGAACAAAAGAGTCTCATCCGTCTGTCTCTTGTGAATTCTGTAAAACTTAAAAACAATTATCGGGCTCAATATACAAACCAAAGTCCCTAAAACACTGGCCAGTTGATACACATAACTACGCTGATGAGAGTTTTGGTACAAACGGCAGTTACTAAACATTTCCAGACTGGTAACCTCATATAAAACAACCGAAAAGAGCAATACTCCCGCCAGTGTCAGAAAAATATAAGTTACAGGGCGTTGTTTTTTAAAAAGTATGGGAAGTAAAAAGAAACGGTTGAATTGGGCGTGCAAGTATAAAATTAAATAGAAAAAAATGCCCATCAATATGGATGTAAACGAGCTAAACAACATCCAATCGTTTTTTAAGGTATAAATAGTAAATGAAAAGGCAACAACGGCAATTTCCTGCCACCATTTGTGATCCAATATGTTTTCCAGTTCTTTATTCATTCTTAAAACTTAAATAGTTTACAAATTAACCACATTTTTTTAGTTTTTATTTCCAATAAATGACCAATTGAATTGGTCATTTATAATCGCATTACATCATTTTAGATAGCTTTTATCCAGCCAAGTGAAATAATTTTGAGAGATCAAATTCACACCACTAATTTATATGTACTTCAAAAAAATTACTTTATTAGTTTTCTTGATTTTTGCCTGTGGTAGTTCTGCTCAAACCCTGTCTTTAAAAGAAGCCATAAAAACAGGTTTGGAAAACTACGGTTCCATCAAGGCAAAAAACAATTACACCAATGCGTCACGCGAAAGTCTTAAGCAGTCTAAACGTGATTACCTGCCCAACCTAAACTTATCGGCACAACAGGATTACGGAACTGTAAACGGTCAAAACGGACCTCTTTATGGTTTTGGGGGTCTTGGAGTAGCTTCGTCCGGGCTTCCATTACCGGAACAAAACTGGAATTCGGCATTTGGCGCACTTTATCTGGTCAACATGAACTGGGATTTTTTCACTTTTGGAAAAACACAGGAAAAAATCAATTTATCTAAAATTGATGTTCAGGCTAAAGAAAAGGATCTGAAACAGGAAAAATTCCAACAGGAAATCAAAATTTCTGCCGCTTATCTGAATTTACTCGCAAGTCAGAGATTGTTGATTTCACAGCAAAAAAATCTGGATCGCGCTCAGGTTTTCAAAAAAACAGCCGTAGCAAGAGTGAAGAACGGATTACTAGCCGGAGTCGATTCTACTTTAGCCACTGCCGAAGTATCAAAAGCTAAAATCGCACTGAATCTGGCCAAAAACTTTGTCAAAGAACAAAACAACAAATTGGTCGATCTCATGGGCGTTGCTCCTCAGGATTTTGTAACCGATTCACTTTTTGTCACTCAAATTCCAAAAGAACTGCTTAAGGAAAATACTGCCACAGACAGTCTTCATCCTTTATTGCAATTGTATAAAACAAAAATCGATTACAGCAATCAGCAAGTCAAATTGTACAAAAGATTCTATTATCCAACCATGACTGCTTTTGGTGTTTTGCAAACCAGAGCTTCAGGATTTGACAGTAGTTATGCCACAAATCAGCATGCCTTTACCCGAAATTACTGGGATAGTGTCAATCCGGATCGTACTAATTATTTAGTTGGAATTGGAATTACATGGAATTTAACGACTCCTTTTCGTTCCAACAAGCAAGTCACTGCTCAGAAATTTATTTCTCAGGGACTACAGGAAGAATACAACCAAGCCGATCGTGAGCTGAAATCGCAGTTGAATTTTGCTGAAGATAAAATCAAAATCACTTTAGAGAATTATGCCGAAGCACCGATTCAGGTAGATGCTGCCAAAAGAGCCTATCTTCAGAAATCGACTTTATACAAAAACGGCTTAACTGATCTGACTGATTTAACACAGACGATGTACGTTTTAAATCGTGCCGAAATCGATCGTGATATTGTCAATAATAATGTATGGCAGTCGTACTTACTGAAAGTCGCTGCAACAGGAAATTTTGACCTATTTATAAATGAATTTTAATTATAAAGCCCAATGAATTTAATACGTTTTGCACTCCGCAAGCCCATCTCCATTCTTGTATTGGTTGCGGGTCTCTTTTTCTTCGGAATTGGTGCCATCAGAGACATTAAGGTTGATATTTTACCGAAAATGAATTTGCCGGTTATCTATATTGCGCATCCGTTTGGAGGTTACACACCCGACCAGATGGAGGCTTATTTTGCCAAAAACTACGTAAACGTTTTACCTTTTTCGAATGGTATCAAATCGGTAGAAACCAAAAATATTCAGGGGTTAATGATTATGAAATTAACCTATTATGAAGGAACCAATATGGCACAGGCAGCTGCCGAATTGAGTGCACTGTCCAACAGAATCCAGGCGGTTTTTCCTCCGGGAACACAACCTCCTTTTATCATACGTTTTGATGCTTCATCATTGCCAATCGGACAGTTGGTTTTGAGTTCAAAAATCAGATCCAACAACGAATTACAGGATTTAGCCAACGTTTATGTTCGTGCTTCTTTTACTTCGATTCCCGGTTTATTGTCTCCGGCTCCTTTTGGCGGAAGCCCAAGAACTATTGAGGTTAACGTAGATCCGGATTTATTGCGTTCGCACAATATGACACCCGATCAAATTGTCGAGGCCATTCGTTTAAACAATCAGACAGCTCCCTCCGGAAATGTGAGAATGGGCGACAAAAATTATATTACGCCTACCAATAATACTATTAAAGAAGTTAAAGATTTTGAGCAGATTCCGTTATTCAAAGGCGGTGTTCAAAACTTAAAATTAGGCGATGTAGCGAGCGTAAAAGACGGTGCCGATATTACAGCGGGTTACGCTTTGGTAAACGGAAAACGTTCGGTATATATCAGTATTGCTAAAGCGGGAGATGCTTCGACCTGGGATGTGGTTCAGAAATTAAAAAAAGAACTTCCTAAAATTCAGAGTACACTTCCCGAAGATGTTAATTTATCCTACGAATTTGACCAGTCGGTTTATGTAATCAACTCCGTTAAAAGTTTGATTACCGAAGGAATTATCGGTGCAGTTTTAACGGGATTAATGGTAATGCTCTTCCTGGGCGACCGTCGTGCTGCTCTAATCGTAATTATGACCATTCCAATTTCGATTATCTCCGGAGTTTTATTCTTGAAATTATTCGGACAAACAATCAACTTAATGTCTTTGAGCGGATTAGCGCTTGCTATTGGAATTCTGGTAGACGAAAGTACGGTAACCATCGAAAACATTCACCAGCATCTCGACATGGGAAAACCCAAGGCACTCGCCATTTGGGATGCCTGTCAGGAAATTGCTTTGCCTAAATTATTGATCTTACTGTGTATACTAGCTGTATTTGCGCCGGCATTTACCATGGTGGGTATTCCCGGAGCCTTGTTTCTTCCTTTGGCTTTAGCAATTGGTTTCTCTATGGTCATTTCGTTTTTATTGTCTCAAACCTTTGTGCCGGTAATGGCGAACTGGATGATGAAAGGACACGAAAAACATCCACATGGTCCTGAAATTACCGACGACGAAGCCGAATTTAATGACTGCGGTTTAACTCCCGAGTCTGAACAAAATCTGATCACTCAGAAAAAAAATTATGTAGAAAGAGAAGACACTAATAATAACGGAAAAATAAGTCCTTTTGAGCGTTTCAGAATTCGTTTCATGCGAACTTTAGACCGATTGTTTGTGCACAAAAAAATAACGACCGTTGTTTATTTAGTTTCAGCGACTGTTTTGGCTATTGTTTTAATTGGTTTTATCGGAAAAGATGTTTTTCCAAAAACAAACTCAAGTCAGTTTCAATTAAGAATGCGTGCTGTTGACGGAACGCGATTGGAAAGAACCGAAGAACAAGCCCGAATTGTGCTGAAAGAATTGGAAAAAATGGTGGGCAAAGAGCATATCGGAATTTCTTCTGTTTATGTGGGGCAACACCCTTCCCTGTTCTCGATCAATCCCATTTATCTTTTTATGGCGGGTTCTCATGAAGCTGTGTTTCAGGTAAGTTTAAAAGAGTATCATGTCGATATGGATGAGTTTAAAGATGAGTTACGAGCAAGACTGAAAAAAGTTTTACCGGACACTAAACTTTCTTTTGAACCTATCGAATTGACCGATAAAGTATTGAGTCAGGGGTCTCCTACTCCAATTGAAATTCGAATTGCCGGAAAAGACAAAAAACGAAATGAATTATATGCCACTCAGATTGTAAACAAATTAAACGCGATCTCTTATTTCAGAGACGTACAAATTGGTCAGCCAATACACTATCCGGCTATGAACATTAATATTGACAGAACACGTGCAGCCGAATTGGGTGTTGATATGAATGATATTTCACGTTCTCTTATCGCATCGACTTCATCGTCACGTTATACCGAAAAAAACAACTGGGTCGACGAAAAAGCAGGATTATCCTATTCTGTACAGGTTCAGGTTCCGTTGAATAAAATGAAAAGCAAAACTGATATTGGAGAAATTCCGGTATTGAAAAACTCGCTTCGTCCGGTTTTAAGTGACGTTGCCAAAATTACACCCGGCTTTGTAAGTGGTGAAAATGACAATTTAGGGGCCATGCCATACATTACCGTTACGGCCAACATCAACCAGACCGATTTGGGGACGGCCACAAAAGATGTTGCATCGACCATTAGTTCATTAGGCGAATTGCCTCGTGGTTTATTTATTACTCCAATTGGACTAAGCACGGTATTGAGCGAGACATTAAGCAGTTTACAGACCGGATTATTGGTTGCCGTTTTTGTAATCTTCTTAATGTTGGCCGCTAATTTTCAGTCGTTCAAAGTTTCGCTGGTGATCTTAACCACAGTTCCGGCGGTTGTTTTAGGCGCTTTATTAATGCTGACCTTTACAGGTTCAACGCTTAATTTACAATCTTATATGGGAATCATCATGTCTGTCGGAGTTTCTATTGCCAATGCTGTTTTATTGGTGACCAATGCCGAACAGCTTCGAAAAATAAACGGTAATGCCTTAGAATCTGCGAGGGAAGCCGCTGCATTACGTCTTCGACCGATTATCATGACTTCTGTTGCGATGATTGCGGGAATGTTACCTATGGCGATTGGTCACGGCGAAGGAGGCGATCAGGTTTCTCCGTTAGGAAGAGCGGTTATCGGCGGATTGTTATTTTCTACTTTTGCCGTATTGTTGATCCTTCCGCAGATATTTGCATGGGCACAGGAAAAAACATCGACACAATCAGTTTCTTTAGATCCTGAAGATGAAGAAAGTATCCATTATATCTCATCCTTAAGTAAGTCCAAAGTTGGAAAGTCATAAAGCCGAAAGTCATAAAGTCGAAAGTTACAATCGTCGCGAAAACACTTCGATAAACTTTTATACTTTCTGAATACTTATAAAAACATATATAAAACCAAAAAATGAAAAATAACATTATAAAATCTACAGCGATACTATTTACAGCTTTAGTTGTACTAAGCTGTGAAAAGAAAAAAGAAGAAGCGCCTAAAGCGGAAATCGAACCTAAAGTTGAAACTTTCCTTTTGGCCAAAGAAAAACTGACTACAGAATTGCGCTTACCGGCAGAATTAACCGGTTTTCAACAAGTAGATTTGTATGCCAAAGTAAGCAGTTTTGTAAAATTGCTGAAAGTAGATATTGGTTCGAAAGTAAAAAAAGGACAGCTTTTGATTGTACTTGAAGCACCGGAGATCAGTTCACAATTGGCTGCTGCCGAATCGAGATTAAAATCGATGGAAGCCATATACGCCACCAGCAAAAGCACGTACAACCGTTTGTACGAAACGAGCAAAGTTGAAGGAACCATTTCTAAAAACGACTTAGAAATGGCCAGCGGAAAGAAAAACTCAGACTACGCACAATATCAGGCAGCCATCGCGGCACACAAAGAAATCTCGATTATGAGAGGGTACTTAGAAATCCGTGCTCCGTTTGACGGAGTGGTAGCCGCCAGAAATGTCAATTTAGGAACCTTCGTTGGTCCTGCAGGAAAAGGTTCCGATTTGCCTTTGTTGACCATTCAGCAACAGGACAAATTGCGTTTGGCCGTTTCGGTACCGGAATTGTACACCGGATATTTACACAATGGCGACGAAATGAGTTTTAATGTAAAATCGCTTCCGAATACTTTTACCGCTAAAATTACCAGAATGTCCGGTGCTTTAGATTTAAAACTGCGTTCTGAAAGAGTCGAAATGGACGTTCACAACACCCAAACCAATCTATTACCCGGAATGGTAGCCGAAGTATTATTACCGCTTAACGCCAAAGACAGTACCTTCGTCATTCCGAAATCGGCATTGGTAAATTCAGCCGAAGGTTTGTTTGTCATCAAAGTCCTGAACCACAAAGCCACCCGCGTTGACGTTAAAAAAGGAAGAGAAATCGACGACAAAGTGGAAGTTTTCGGAGATTTAAACCTAAAAGATAAACTGGTAAAAATCGCCAGTGAAGAAACTAAGGATGGGGATGTTATTAATGAATAGACCGAGTTTCGCGTTCTATAGCAGTTTATTAAAAACTGTACGCATGCTGTAGGAATGTAAAATTAAAAATTTGCTTTAGAACAGCTCTCATGAATTTGGGAGCTGTTTTTTTTATAAATCAGGTAAAAATACGTGGTTGTTTAGATTCGTAAATTGATATTTTTGAGAAACAATAATGAGAAAAAAAATAATAGATACAGCTAAATTTCAACTAAATCTCATTTTCCTTTCTAATTTTAAATTAAATCTGAATTATAATTAATGACATTAGTAATTGCTTGGATAAGAAAGGTTGGAACAACCGAAGAACTTTGTATTGCTTCAGATAGCAGGGTCACTTCTGGAAAAGCATGGGATTGCTGTCCAAAAATTAAAACATTAGAAAGAAAAGATTCCGTATTAGCTTTTGCTGGTGATACAGCTTATGCGTATCCGATGATGGAACAAGTTTCAAATGCAATTAATTTCCATCCAAAATTAAATACACGTGCAATAGACATAACTGATTTAAAAGGTCATATTGCTAGAATAATTTCAAATATGAGAGAGTATTTACATGATAGTATTCAACCAAATAAAAAGTTTGTTCCGGAATTACCCGAAACCAGATATCTCTTTGCTGGCTATTCATGGAAATACAGTTGTTTTAAGATGTGGAGACTTGAATATAAAGCTAATACAAATGAATACGTAGCTATAGTATGTCCAACATTAATGCGAAATCAACTCGTAGTACTTTCTGATACTGCAAAAAACAAGGAATTTAATGGTCAAAAATTAAGTGATAATTTGATCCGTCATTATATTTTTTTAAAGATGCAACAAAAAGGAAAAATTGCAGGAGATTTTTTTGACATGGAACCACTCGAAGTTCTAATAGACATGATAAGAAATGATGATGATTGGGCAATTGGTGGAACTCCACAATTAATAAAAGTTTATAAACATCTAAATTCAATGCCATACGGAATTTATTGGCCAAACAAGCAATCCCATCAAATAACAATAATGGGAAGACCTATTTTAAAATATGAAACATTTAGAAATCCTATTTTAGATCCAGATACTTTTGAAAAAAGTTATATGAAAATAAACAATGAATTGGAATTTAATATTGAATATGATGATGGAAAATTTGAGAAATATAGAGAAATTAAGGATCTTTAAAACCGTACTAAAATGAGTAAATAAATTGATTCTTTTTCAGCAATTCTCCTCTCACATTAGCACTTTGAAACATATAATAGAATTACAAATATAAAACCTCGGTCATAAAAAAATCGAGGCCTTTACATTTATAAACTTTAACCCCTGCTTGCTTATGGCTAACACGAGCACCTCAGTTGAACGCAAAACCGGCAACTAATCTAACTAAAAATTAAATTATCTTATAAAATAACTAAAAAAAGGTTTTCCGTAATAATTAGATAATGATTGGTTTTAAGTTTACTAATTATTAACCTTAATTATTTAAATTATGGCATTACCATTAGGAACAACTGGCAAAACCGGTGAAACATGTCCCGAATCAGGAGTGTGGGAGGCACAATCATCTCCATCAACAACTATACCTTTAGCTAAAGGTAATCAATTTCCTCCTTACAACAACAAAGCTGTAACATGGAAGTTAATCCGATATGCTTAACAGCTTATTGTTTGTTTTTAAGACTTCCAGAAATGGAAGTCTTATTAATTGAAAAATGAAAATTGAATAATAATATTATGAAAAAATTGAATATAATACTTATAGCTTTTGCTACTATCATTTTGGTAGCAGTTTTAACTAACCCAAGTAGTGAAGAACATAAACAAGCTGTAAAATCAGTAATAAATCAAGTTGTTCAGAATTCTATCTCAGGAAATGGGTCCAATATGGAAAAATTAGGAATTTTACTTGGAAGTTCGTTGGCAGAAAAGTTAATTGAGAATTCTGTAACTCGAGACAATTATATACTATTTTCAATTACTACAATTACATGGCAAGGCAAAAGCAAAAGCATTGGATATGGTCTATTCGGAAATGTTTTTCTCTCTGAAAAAGTAAATAAAGCGTTTGATAACAATGAAATAAACAACTATGGAAATACCACAGAAACAGTTGATACGATAGCTGTCAGTGTAGACTCAATGGCTACAGAATGAACCGATAGCGCGGATTTGTAATTCGTTTGCGCAAACTAATGGATACAATATATCTCTAGGAACAAACCTCGATCCTAAAAAAATCGAGGTTTTTCCATTTTATAAACCTTACTCCTCACACAAATAAGGATTCAATATCTCAGCCAGTTCATTGAGCCAGTAAAAGCTGTTTTCCAGACTGGTTCTTTCTTTTTCAAGAATTTCATGTTCTCTGATCACTCCTAAAGCAAGTATGTGATTGGCTTGTCTTATGGCCTTTGCCATTTCGGTAGGATCGATGGTGTGATTAAAAAAATCATTAAGCCTTGTTTCGGCTTCTTTAGAAAGGGTGTTTGTTTTCATAATCCAAAAATTCTATAATTCGACATTTTAAGTATTTAATAATTAAGACTGTTAAATACTTACTTGATTAAGTACAAAACAGCTTATTTAATGTCGTAGATTTTAGGAAGCGTAAATGTAGAGAAAACTTTTCATAAAGAAAGATTTTTCTTTCAATAAATTACATTCATTTATCAAATATAAGAAATCTATATTTCAGCGAGCATTTATCGCATTTTTGTCATTTGCCACGTCCTGAAAAAAAATTGCATCAATTTCTTATGAAGTCCCAACGGGACGAAATATTTATAAAAAAAATCACCCCATTTCAAAAGAGCCCCAGCGGGGCGAAATTTTATTTAGCACATGTCGCTCCACTGGAATCTATAAATATTTCATTCCTACGGAATTTTTTCGCAATGTTGTCATTTCGGAAACCTGAAACTTGAAACATTAAAACAACCACCTAAAACACTACCATTCTGCCACTTAAAAAACCATTTCTTTAAAATTTCTCAAAAATAATTCACTCGAAAATTGCGAAACCGAATAGTTGCGCGTATATTTGCAACCAATTGGTTTCTTAATTAAAATCAGAATAGTATGAGACGCGACATTTTCCAAGCCATAGCCGACCCAACAAGAAGGTCAATTCTAACGCTGATCGCTGTACAGGCAATGACACCAAATGCCATCGCAGAGAACTTCAACGCCTCCCGACAATCGGTTTCAAAACACCTTCGCATACTGGTAGAATGCGATTTACTTAAACAGGAACAGCAAGGCCGGGAAATTTACTATTCGCTTGAAATTGAAAAAATGAAAGAGATTGATCAATGGTTAGTCCAATTCAGGGAAATCTGGGAAACCAAATTCAATCAGCTTGACGAACTATTATTAACGCTTAAAAAACAGAACAAATGAAAAACGATTTGCAATTTGATTTTACCGTAGATAAAGCCACCAAAACGGTAATCATAAACAGAGAATTTAATGCAGAACTTCCGCTGGTTTGGGATGCTTTTACTAAACCGGAACTTCTGGATCAATGGGTAGCTCCAAAACCGTGGTCGTCTAAAACCAAACACATGACGTTTGAAGTTGGCGGACGCAGATTCTATGCCATGGTAAGTCCCGAAGGATTCGAACGCTGGGCGGTTCAGGAATACACTTCGATTACGCCAAAGACGAATTTTAAGATGTTCAATACTTTTGCCGACCAAAATGAAAACCGCGAACTGCCGGGCTCCAATTGGGATCATAGCTTTAGTGAGCAAAACGGCATTACCAAAGTGAGTATCACCATTTTCAATGAATCGCTGGAACGTCTGGAAAAAATGATTGAAATGGGCTTCGAACAAGGCTTTAAAATGAGTATCGACAACCTGGAACAATTACTAAAAACTTTATCAGAATAATAATAAAGAAACGCTGATTGCGCGGATTCGTTTCACGAAAACGCGGATCTACGCGGATTTTTATGGTAGCAATATTTTGAAGACATCAATTAACTTCTACCTAATAATATAAAAAAATCTGTGTTGATCCGCGTTTTCGCAAAGCGAATCAGTATCATCCGTGTGCTTTGTGCGTTCCAACTACACAGAACAGAAATTCACACACAGTACCCCAAAATGTAATAACAGAACAAATCTGTATACCCTCTTTGATCAACTTTATGAAATAAATCTTACTTTTGATTCAACACTATCCTCAATATGGTTTCGATAAAAACATTTGATCAGGCGACAGATTTAGAACAGCCCAGACGCGTTTTAAAATATGTACTTGTGTATTGCACTTCGGGTTCAACTGTTATCTCTGTAGATGAAAATGAATTTACCTTAACCCAAAATGCTGTTATTACCATTACTTCCGGTCAGATTCATTATTTTAAAAACATCGGGAATGCGACGGGATTTGTTTTAGAATTTACCTATAATTTTTTCTGTAAAGATGACACGGATATGGAATTGATTTTCCATAACGGACTGTTTTGTCACTTTGCCATGAATGAAATGATTGTGGTAGACAATAGCCCGTTTGTTATTCAGGAATTAGAAACGATAGGCAAAGAATTACTACAAATGCCCTATCAATACCTCACCTCTATTCACAGCCGAATTGAATTGATATTGATCGAAATCAACCGAACTAAAATTAATCGCGGGGATGAAATCTACAAACCCGATGCGCTGTTTCTTCACTTTCTGGAAACGATTTTACAAAACTTCGACAAAAACCTTTCTGTAAACGAAATAGCAGCACTGATCGGTACTACAGAATCGAAACTAAACGAACTTTCGAAACTGCATACCAATAAAACGGCTCAAAATGTTATTTTCGGTTTAATCATCTCTGAAGCCAAACGTCTTTTTACCTATGAGAAACTATCGGTAAAAGAAGTCGCTTATGCTTTAGGGTTTAATGATCCTTTTTATTTTTCTAATTTCTTCAAAAAACACACCAACACTTCCCCAAAAGCCTATAAAGAAAATACTGCACATTCATAATTTCACCCAATTCATCGTTTTTAACGTTTGCTTTATCAATTGATTACATGCTTTTTCGAGGATTCTCTATTCTTTAGCAACACTGCCTTCCGCATCTTTGTATTGTAATAATTAAGCAATCAAAAAGATGAAAAAAAATCAGAAATATGCCGTTTTACTTTTGCGGGTTGCCTTAGCAGCAGGTTTTTTATCCGCCGTTTCAAGTCGGTTAGGATTGTGGGGAACGCAATCTTCGGGTTGGGAAAACTTTCTGGCTTATACGGAACAAGTAAATTCTTTTCTTCCTAAAAACTGGATTCCAACTATTGCTATTGCATCGACTATTTTGGAAACATTATTTGCTCTACTCCTGCTCATTGGCTACCAAACGAAATTTGCGGCTGCTGGCGCTGCCATTTTAACTTTTGGCTTCGCACTTGCCATGACTTATTCTTTTGGAGCAAAAGAGCCTTTAGATTATTCTGTATTTACCTTTTCTATGGCAGCTTTTCTTTTGTCAACTGTAGAAAAATACCACTGGAGTTTAGATGAAATCCTTTCGAAAAATAAAATAAACTAAAAATTACTATAATGGAAAAACAAATCACAAGAAGCAGCGAAAAAGACTGGAAAGTTCTAATTGAAGAAGGTGTAAAAACGGATGGCATTTCCGCCAAATCCTTATACTTTGATCCCGCTACAAACAGACCCACTGTTTTTTTACTAAAATTTGAAGCGGGTGCTTCGTATCCTAATCATGTTCATCCTGCCGGAGAAGAAATTTATGTTCTTGAAGGCGAAGTCCGCTCCGGGAAAGACGAACTAAAAACTGGCGATTATATGTACATGCCACCGGGAAGCAGTCACTCTGTATTTTCTAAAACCGGTTGTGTGTTACTATTTAAGGTGCCTGAGGAAGTTGTAATACTTAAATAAACACATCTCACATCTCACATTTCACATTTCACATTTCACATTTTCACATCTTACCTAAAAAAAACTACTTGCAGGATCAGATTTTAATTCGGTCCTGCAAATTTCTTTTAGCCAATAACAAAAGTCAAAAAAGATAAATAAATCTTAAAATTTACTTTAGCTTTTTGAATATATGTAGTTAACTACGTAAATTTGAACTAAAATTATTTTTTTATGGTATTAGAGCAATCAAAGTCATTGGTATTGGGGAATCTTTTGCAGCGTTTGAATGAGAACCTGAGGAAAGAAGCGCAGTTATTCTACAAAAGTCAGAACATCGATTTTGAACCTAAATGGTTTCCTGTGGTGTATGTGCTTTCGCAGAAAAAAGCCATTAGTGTTGTCGAACTCTCACAGGAAATTGGCTACTCCCATCCTACTACTATTTCGTTACTGAAAGAGTTGGAGAAAAAGGAACTGATTGGTTCAACGAAAGATGCCAAAGACGAAAGGAAACGCCTGATTACCTTGACTGACAAAGCCAACGAGATGATCGATCAATTGCAGCCTTTATGGCAAATCATGACCGAAGCGTTGATTGAACTCACTGATACCGAAAATAATTTGTTTAAAGCCATACAGGAAGTAACCCAGAATTTAAAAACTAAAAATCTTTTTGACCGAATGACCACAATTAAAGAAATGAAGAGCGACACTGCTCAAAAATCAACAGGAAATACTGTAAAAGTTGAAAAGATTGAGGACAGCAAACTAATAGAAATTGCTTTTGCTATTCGTCGTCAAGTATTTGTTGAAGAACAAAATGTATCGCAGGAACGCGAATCTATGGACGACGAAGAGGCTGTTCATTATCTCGCCACCGTTAATGGCTTGCCGGCCGGAGCGGCTCGCTACCGCCAAATGGAAAAGGGTTTTAAAATTGAAAGAATTGCCGTCTTGAATACTTATCGCGGGAAACGAATTGGAGAGGCGATTCTGCAAAAAATCTTAGCTGATTTAAAAGATGAAGAGAAGATCTATTTGTACGCACAAGTCAATGCAAGTCGTTTTTACATCAAAAACGGATTTAAACAAACCGATAATTTTTTCCTGGATGCAGGAATCGAGCATGTCGAAATGGATTATGTGAAAAAGTGAGATGTGAGATGTGAAATGACAACGAGTCCTTATTAATAGTTTTACAACTCTGTCTTTCTTTTCTAAAAATCTCTACAGCTGCCGCTCGTGAATAAAAAAATGGCAAATTTTAAATCATACTCACGAGCGAAATGCAGGTTTAAAAAGTAATCTTTCTTTTTCTTTTCCAAAAACGAAATAATATGGGGCTTA
Organism: Flavobacterium sp. WG21; assembly: GCF_000335775.1. NCBI lineage: Bacteria > Pseudomonadati > Bacteroidota > Flavobacteriia > Flavobacteriales > Flavobacteriaceae > Flavobacterium > Flavobacterium sp. WG21. The sequence continues at coordinate 33,364 of NZ_AMYW01000005.1, read as the reverse complement.
TAATTCTACAGCCAAAAGCTCTTTTCCTAAATTATGGAGTGCCGTTTCTATTTTGATTCGTTGCGCTAATCTTGGATTTCGATGACCGGACGCATAATGCTGAATCTGTTTTTGATTTATACCTGTAATTCTTTCTAGAGCTGAATTTGTAAAAATTCCTTTGTAATAATTCAGTAAACTGGCAGTGTCAAATTTATAAACTAATTCATACTCCTTTTCAAGAAAAGATGGTCGGTTATTGATGTCCAAATCTTTTAAAGTCGATATACAGTCTAATACATCCTGCTTACACTCCTGAACTGTATTACCACCGCCAACAATTGCTTTTTCATTTTCTGCATATCCCCAAAAACCATCTTCGTTTCTTTCGATAATAATTCTAATTGTTTTCATAGTTTTTCAAAATTTTAAAGAAAGTTAGAGTCCCATTTCTTTTCTTAATTTCTGTTCCAGTCCTTTTCCAATTTCTTTTGACCCGTGATTTGGAATAACCACCTGCTTACCATCTTTCTCATAAATCTCATGACTTCCTTTACCCTGTCTCAAGAACTTCCATCCATTCCTAATGGCTTCTCTAATAAATTCTCTCGATTTCATCTGATACGATTTTACAAAGATAGCATAATTACTATCTTAATAATTATTTTATTTCAAAACGAAGATAAAAAAATCATTAACAAAAACAAGAAAAAACTTACTTTATAAAGTTATTAGAAACTCCATTAATCTTATAACAATAATAGCCTTCTGTCTAGCCCTGATTGCAGCGATATCCTTTTTCTGGTCTCGTTTCTTTAACGAGAACAGAAAAAGATTTAGCGAAAAGCAGGACAAATGGTTTTAAAAGTGCCAAAATGTTCTGCTTCTAAAAAAAACTACACTTCAAAATATCCAATAAAATAAAGGCTTCACGAGGTTTTTATTGATTACCTATGACACGATAAGAAAATATTATGATAAAATTATTTCATAATCAGAAAAACCGTCCTACATTTGCCTAACGGTGTTAAACAATTTAATACTCAAATAAAATGGCTAGTAAAGATCGAATTTTAAGACAAAAAGAAGAGACCAGAAATAACATTCTTGGGGCTGCTTATGATATCGTAAAAGAAGAAGGCTGGAATGGTTTGAGTATGCGTAAAATTGCCGACAGAATTGAGTATACTGCTCCAATTATCTACGAATACTTTTCGAATAAAGAAGCGATACTTGAAGAACTAACCGGTAAAGGTTTTTTGAAACTGGCCAAAGAGTTGCAAACTGCAAAAGATAAGTTTGAAAAACCCGAAGATCAGTTAGAAGCCATGTGGATGACCTACTGGGATTTCGCTTTTAGTAATACTGAAATGTACCAATTAATGTTTGGTGTTCAAATGACCTGCTGTGCACAACGATGTTCGGCTCAGGAAGCACCTTACAAATTGTTTACCTCGGTAATTGCTGAAGTTATGAAGGACAGTAATCCAAGTGAAGATATTATCAAACAAAAATATTTTACTTTCTTTTCTGTTATTCATGGTCTGATCGCCATTAATATCATTAACAAAAGTGACATCCTGGAAACCATTAACGCTCAAATCCTAAAAGATGCGATTGGTGGTATCATAAAATCAATACAATAAAAAATTTCATTTTTACTTAACAGTGATAAATGATTTAATAGCCGATTAAAAAATACCTTTGCCTTGTTACTTAACAGTGATAAATAATTTAATAGAGTAATTTAGAATCCTTTTTTCTCATTTTACTTAACAGTGATAAATAATTTAATAGAGTAATTTAGAAACCTTTTTTTCTCATTTCACTTAACAGTGATAAATAATTTAATACTAGTTTGTGAATAGGATTTGGAGGCTCATTATATAGAAATTCAGGCTTATAAGCTTAACAACGTTAGATAATTTAATATAATTAAATATGAATTCCCGGAATGCCAGAATACCACATCAATTAATCCAAAAGAATGTTCAACAATTTAAAACCAATAATAAAATGAAAAATGTTATCATAACCAGTTTTATTCTGGCACTCGTACTAAGCAGTTGTGCAGATAAATCGCAAGCCCCGGCAGCTCCTGCTGCACCATTATTACCTGTCGCTGCTATTACAAGCGAAAACACTACTACCGATGCCGAATATCCTGCCTCTATACAAGGTACTGTTGATGTTGAAATTCGTCCTCAGGTAAGCGGAAATCTGGAAAGAGTTTTTGTAGACGAAGGAGCTTATGTCAATAAAGGTCAGACTTTATTCAAAATAAACGAACGTCCATTCCGTGAACAATTAAACAATGCGCTAGCTAATTTGCACGCTGCTGAAGCGGCTTTAATCAACGCGCAATTGGAAGTAGATAAATTAACTCCATTAGTTCAAAACAAAGTAGTTTCAGATTATCAGTTAAAAACGGCTAAAGCTTCTCAAAAAATTGCTGCTGCCAATATCGAACAGGCCAAAGCAATGGTAGGATCGGCCAGAATTAATCTTGGATATACTAATGTTACAGCTCCTGTAAGCGGCTACATTGGAAGATTACCTAAAAAACAAGGAAGTTTAGTTTCGGCAACGGATGTTGAACCTTTAACCAACTTATCTGATGTGCATGAAGTTTTTGCTTATTTCTCATTGGGAGAAACCGATTTTATCAACTTTAAAGCACAATATGCCGGCAGCAGCCTAGGCGATAAAATCAAAAAGTTGCCTCCTGTAACTTTAATTTTAGCCGATAATAATGCGTATCCTCAAACCGGAAAAATCGATATGGTAGACGGTCAGTTTGATAAAACCACCGGAGCTATTACGTTAAGAGCTACTTTTCCTAATGCTGGCGGAGCTTTACGCTCAGGAAACACCGGAAAAATTCGTTTAGGGCTTCACCATGACGATGCTCTTTTGGTACCACAATCGGCTACTGTTGAAATGCAGGACAAAGTTTTTGTTTTCACCGTTAATAAAGAAAATAAGGTCAACAAAATGCCGATCACGGTTATTGGTAAAAGCGGTACAAACTATTTGATTAAAGATGGTATCAAATCAGGTGATCAGATTGTATTAAGCGGTATCGATAAACTTCAGGATGGTCAGGTCATTCAGCCTGAAAAACCGGCTACAAAAGTTGCCCAAGTAATCACTAAAAAATAATTTACACGCAAATGTTCAAAATATTTATACAAAGACCTGTACTGGCAACCGTAATCTCCATTTTATTGGTGATTCTGGGGGTACTTGGACTTACGAAATTGCCTTTACAACAGTTTCCTGATATTGCACCACCATCGGTTTTGGTAACGGCGGTTTATCCGGGAGCTAATGCCGAAACGGTTTTACGATCGGTAGCACCCTCTTTAGAAGAATCCATCAACGGGGTGGAAAACATGACTTACATGAGCTCTACCGCCAGTAACGACGGATCGTTAGCCATTACTGTTTTCTTTAAATTAGGTACCGATGCCGATCAGGCAGCCGTAAACGTACAAAACAGGGTGGCTCAGGCGACCAGTCAATTGCCTGCCGAAGTGGTACAACAAGGGGTAATCACTGCGAAACAACAAAACAGTTTCATTATGGCCATCGGTATGTACACCGAGGATGAATCGAAATACGATCAGACGTTTGTGGCCAATTATGCCCAAATCAATATTATTCCTGAAATCAAACGTATTCCGGGAGTAGGATCGGCCAGTATTTTTGGAGGTGTAAAAGATTACTCGATGCGTGTTTGGCTGAATCCGACACAAATGTCAACTTACAAAGTGACGCCAAACGAAATCATGAGTGCTATTCAGGACAAAAGTTTGGAAGCTGCTCCGGGTAAATTTGGAGAAAGAAGTACAGAAGTTTTCGAATACGTAATCAAATACAAAGGAAAACTAACCAAACCGGAAGAATATGAAAATATTGCTATTCGCTCTAATGCAGATGGTTCGGTTCTTCGCTTAAAAGACGTTGCCCGAGTTGAACTTGGTGCTTATTCGTACAACAGTTTAACGCGTTTAAATGGTAAAAAAGGAGTTGTAATCGGTATTATTCAATTGGCAGGTTCTAACTCCAATGATATTCAGATCGCGATTAACAAACTGATGGAAAAAGCATCGAAAGATTTTCCAAAAGGGATCAAACAAAATATTTTCTATAGTACCAAAGTATCACTGGATCAATCGATAGAACAGGTAGAACATACTTTAATCGAAGCATTTATATTAGTATTCATTGTAGTATTTATATTCCTGCAAGATTTTAGATCAACATTAATCCCGGCTATTGCTGTACCTGTAGCAATTTTAGGAACGTTCTTCTTCATGCAGTTATTCGGATTTTCGATCAATCTTCTAACACTTTTCGCTTTAATTCTGGCGATTGGTATTGTGGTAGATGATGCGATTGTAGTCGTCGAAGCTGTGCATGCCAAAATGGAGCACAAACATTTGTCTCCAAAAGTAGCCACACATGAAGCAATGCACGAAATAACGGGTGCTATTATCTCGATTACGCTGGTAATGGCTGCTGTATTCCTGCCGGTTGGTTTTATGGAAGGCTCTACGGGAGTTTTCTATCGTCAGTTTGCTTTTACGATGGCGATTGCAATTGTAATTTCGGCTGTAAATGCGTTGACTTTAAGCCCGGCGCTTGCTGCATTGTTCCTGAAAGACAATCACGGTGCACAAGGAAACGAAAATGACGTTTATGTTAAAAAAGGATTTAAAGAAAAATTCTTTACAGCATTCAACAGCAGCTTCGAATCTTTGACGAATCGCTACGTGGGCGGAATTAAATTTTTAATTCGCCGCAAATGGTTAAGCTTAGGAGGTCTGGCCTTAATTACAGCAGCAACCATTCTGTTAGTAAAAACGACTCCAACAGGATTTATTCCAACAGAAGATCAGGGATTTATTGCGATTGCGGTAAATACTCCTTCAGGAACCTCTCTTGACGGAACACAAAAAGTAATGACTCAGGCAGAAAATTTACTAAGAGCCGACGAATCATCACGATTTGTAACAGCGATCTCAGGATTCAATTTATTAACGAATTCTACAAGTCCATCAGCAGCCGTTATTTTTGTCTTGCTTAAACCGGATGAAGAGCGTGGAAAAATAAAAGGAATCGACGAAATAATGGCCGATGTACAAGGGAAATTAGGAACTATTAGCGGCGGAAGTTTCTTCGTCTTTAGTTTCCCAACTGTTCCCGGATTTAGTAACGTTGAAGCTTTAGATTTAGTGCTACAGGATAAAACCGGAGGTAAACTGGATAAGTTTAGCGGTGTTTCTCAAAGCTTTATCGGAGAATTGATGAAACGTCCGGAGATTGCAATGGCATTTACAAGTTTCAAAGCCGATTATCCGCAGTTGCAACTGGATATTAATGACGAAAAAGCCAATCAGCTGGGTGTAAATGTAAAAGACATTTTACAAACGATGCAGACTTATTTTGGTAGCGCACAAGCTTCTGACTTTAACCGATTTGGTAAATATTACAGAGTAGTTGTTCAGGCCGATATTGCCGACAGAGCTGATCCATCTTCTATTGACCGTGTTTTTGTAAAAAACAAAACCGGAGAAATGGTTCCAATAAATACTTTGGTGAAACTAAGCCGTATTTATGGTTCTGAAACGGCCTCCAGATATAATTTGTTTAATTCGATTTCGATAAATGCCATTCCGAAACCTGGATTTAGTTCGGGGGATGCCATTAAAGCCATAGAAGAAGTTGCTGCACAACATTTACCTGCAGGTTATAGTTTTGAATTTTCGGGACAAACCCGTGAAGAGATTTCTTCAGGAGGGCAATCCGCAACGATATTCTTACTGTGTTTGATATTCATCTATTTCTTACTTGCTGCACAGTATGAAAGTTACATTTTGCCTTTGGCGGTAATCTTTTCTATCCCTGCAGGTATTTTTGGAGTATTTGTGGCTATTGGTTTCACCGGAATTCAAAACAACATTTATGTACAGGTTGCTCTGGTAATGTTAATTGGACTGCTCGCTAAAAATGCCATTCTGATTGTGGAGTTTGCGGTTCAGAAAAGAAAATCCGGTCAGGCATTGGTGATGGCCTCAATCGATGCGGCAAAACTGCGTTTACGACCAATTATCATGACATCACTTGCTTTTGTTGTCGGATTAATTCCAATGATGAGTGCCAAAGGACCATCAGCACAAGGTAACCATTCGATTAGTATTGGTGCCGCAGGAGGTATGATTTCAGGGGTAATTCTAGGATTGTTTATCATCCCGGTATTATTCATCATCTTCCAATATTTGCAAGAAAAGGTTTCCGGAAAACCGGTAGCCGTAATTCATAACGAAGAAAAATAAAAATGGAAAACTATATCACAACCGTACTCGTAGCCATTATCATTGGCATCGGATACATCTCTTATAAAATTTCAAGGGATCTTGAAAGCAGAAAAGATACTTGTACAGAAATTTAATGACAACACCTAAAATGAAAAATCATATAACCAAAATTGTGATGATCGCTATTTTGATCACCACAGTAATATCCTGTAAGGTTTCGAAGGATATTGAAACTCCAAAAGATGCATTTCCTGAAAATTTCAGGAGTGCATCGGTTTCAAAAGATACGACCAGTATTGGCGATACGGAGTGGAAAAATTTCTTTACCGAAAAAGATGTTATTCAGTTAATAGACAGCGCGGTTGCCCGAAACAACGACCTGCAAATTGCTACTAAAAACATCGAGATTGCACATTACAGATTCACACAGTCCAAATGGGGAAATGTCCCTGAGGTCAATTTATCGGTAGCGGCAAGCACCAGCAATCCGTCAGATAATAGTTTTACCGGAAAGAATTTAGGTCAGGCATTGGGTCAGAATCATATTAATGACTTCACAGCCGGAGCGACACTTTCATGGGAAGCCGATATCTGGGGGAAAATAAAGAACCAGAAAAAAGAAGCTTTTGCTGGTTATCTGCAGTCTGAAGAAGTTAAAAAAGCTTTGCAAACTACCATTGTTGCTAATGTTTCTAAGGGATATTACAATCTTTTAATGTTGGACGCACAGTTGGATATTGCCCGACAAAATCTAAAATTAAATGATAGTACCACCACTATTATCAAATTAAAATACGATGCCGGTCAGGTCACTTCATTGGCGATTCAACAATCGGAAGCACAAAAATTAAACGCCGCGCAATTGATTCCTTTATTGGAACAAAACATTGCGATTCAGGAAAATGCTTTGAGTGTTTTAACAGGATCTTTTCCGGATTCCAAACAAAGAAGTATTCGTTTGAGTGCTTTAGAAGTTAAAAACAATACCGCCATTGGGATTCCGTCTTCGTTAGTAAGCCGCAGACCGGATGTAAAAAGCGCCGAACTTGCTCTTAAAGCTGCAAATGCCAGCGTAGGAATCACAAAAGCCAATTTGTATCCGGCACTCAGAATAACTGCTCAGGGTGGTGTAAACTCCTTCGAAGCCAGCAATTGGTTCAACATTCCGGCTTCTTTGTTCGGAACTCTTGCAGGAGGATTGACACAGCCTTTACTGAACAATAAAAAAGTAAAAACACAATACCATATCGCCGTTGCCGAAAGGGAAAAAGCGGTTCTGAATTTCAGACAATCTGTTTTAGTAGCGGTTAGTGAAGTATCAGATGCTTTGGTAAAAGTAGAGAAATTGCAGCAACAGGAATCCTTTTTGCAACAACGTGTAAAAACGCTGCAGCAAGCCATAAAAAATGCCAATTTGTTATTCAAAAATGGTATGGCGGAATATCTTGAAGTACTTACTGCGCAATCTAATTTGTTACAAAGTGAACTAGAACTCGCCAACATAAAAAGAGAGCAGCTATCTGCCAATACCGAGTTGTATCGTGCTTTAGGTGGTGGTTGGAAATAATACCCGTTAATTATTTATTTTTTTGAGAGGAGAACGCTGTGAGACTTATAGTTTCATGGCGTTTTTTTATGGCACGCGGATGAGGCGGATCCGCGGATTGACACGTTTTTTTTATTCTCATTTTTGTAATTTCAACCGAAGAGAGACTCGAGCGATAACGAATAGGCGAAGCAAATCACACGTGGGCTTCGACAAAGATTAACGACATTCTGTATGGAGTTACTTGTATGATCCTTCCTTCGTCAGGATGACAAGATTACGCATAAAAAATGGCGAGAATAAAAAAAAGTGTCAATCCGTTTCTTCGCGAAGCGAATCCGCGTCATCCGCGTATCCTATAATCACAATATTTCTTACTTTTGATATTGTCAAGCCTTCAAAAAATGGCTCCAAGCAATGAATATCTCATCGAATATTAGTACGAAATAAAACAATCCTCTTAATCAATACATTAAATCCCATGAAAAGAATCGCATGCATTGCAATTTTAGCATTACTATTTACAAACTGCAAAGAAAACAATTCAGAAAAAGAAGTAAAAGCGGTAAAAGAACCAGTAAAAACAAGCCCTGCTGTAAAAAAAGAGGCAGAGAAAAAAGAAGATTGTAAGGATGTTGAAGTAGAAATGGGTTCCGGAAGAGAATGTATCTTAAAAGGCACAGATCTTGCCCAGGTCTATCAAAATATTATCAAAAATAAAGAGGTTGAAGAATCCGAATACTATTTAAGTGCAATTCCAAACGAAAGTAAATCTGTACCCGTAAATAAAAACGGATTGATTTCAATTGATTACGAAATCATCAAAGATAAAGTCCTTATTAGTATGAATTATGAAGGCGGTGTGACTGAAGTAACACTTGAAAAAATAAAGGACACGATTAAAAAAAGTATTTATCACTACGCCGATTAAACTCTGAAATAAAGAAATTTACATCAAAACGGTAGAAAATCCCCAAATTAAACCGCTAATTAACTTTTACGTTTTTTAGCGTTTTTTTTCATAATGGCTGTTCCTCATTCCTCAAAGTGACAAAAAGGAGAATAAAAAAATCAGCGAAAATCCGTGTCTTCGCAGTAGCGAATCCACGTCATCAGCGTACCTTATAATCCGTAATTTTTCTTTATTTTTGATAGTAAAACTTCAATCAAAATGTCAATCAATCAAAATAAGTACCTCAACGATTTAAAGATAAAATTCGAAAGCTACGCTCCTATTTCAGAAACGTCCTGGCAGTTAATTGAAGGTATTGCTGAAATTCAATCTATTAAAAAAGGAGATATTTTACTTCAGAACGGACAAATTGCAAAGGAAATATATTTTATAATCAAAGGTGCTTTACGAGCTTATATCACCGATGCGGCAGGTAATCTCTATAATAAAAACATTTTTCTTGAAGGCGATTTTGCCGGTTCAAAGGCTTCTTTACTGCAGCAAACCGCTTCTCACTTCACCATAGAAGCTCTCGAGGATTCTACCTTGATTCAACTTAACTACAAAAAATACAGAGCGCTCATTGATCAGAACAACGACCTCAAAAATTATTACATTGCCTATTTGGAAAAAAACTGGGTAATCGAAAAAGAACAACGCGAAATTGCTTTAGTCATGCAAAATGCTACCGAGAGATACCTACAACTTCTATCCAAACATCCAGATATTGCAGACCGTATTCCGCTGCTTCACATCGCCTCCCATTTAGGAATTACCCCTACCCAGCTAAGCCGTATCCGAAAAAATCTCGAAAAAGATTTGTAAATCAACATATGTAAAGGTTTCTCCTAAAAGCCCGGGGTATCTTTGTCTTATATTCTTATAATCACTATTCAAATGAAAAATATAAACTTAATCGAAGACAACTTAAATAATCTTACCGGAATGTGGAAAACGGTTAGTTCCTCTTTCCTATCCTACCATACAACTCCTCTTTTTGAATATAGCAAAGTCGAAAATTCAGGCTGGCCTAATAAATTGTGGTTTCGAAAAGATCTCTCTAAAAATGACATCGGTGAAATTACTAAAACCATGCAGGCCAATTCAGAATTAGCCTTCGCTTATTGGGATATCTACGGAACAAAATCGTACGAAATACTGGATGCCTATGGTTTCTCATTAAAAAGTGAACAGGTTGCGATGGCTTTAAAATTAGATCAGAAATTTACGCTTCAAAATAATCTGAGTTTTAAAAGAGTAACCACTGAACAGGACGCTAAAATATGGGCCGATCTGTATCCTCATGCTTTTGGTTATGTGATTAGCAAAGAAATCCTGATTCATAATCATCACGATGTTCAGTTTTATTTAGTTTCTTTAGACAATCAGCCCATCGGAACATTTATGCTGTTCCAGACTCAAAATACAATTGGAATTCATGGCGTTGGAGTGATTCCGGAAATGCGCCGAAAAGGTTTTGCTGAGGAAATCATGAAATATGCTTTAAATCTATCCATCGATTTAAATGGGGATTACGCCTTACTACAAGCCTCCGCAATGGGAAAAGATATTTACACGAGATTAGGTTTCGAAGACTTATTTGTCATTAAAAACTATGTTTTGGGAGCAAATTCCAAATCTTAAATTCCAAACTCCAGGTTTCAAGTTTCAAGTTTCAAGTTTCAAGAGTAAAGAAGAAAGAGCCAAGAGCCAAGAGTCAAGTTTCAAAATCTATTCTCTTTATTCTATATTCTATATTCTATATTCTATATTCTATATTCTATATTCTATATTCTATATTCTTGACTCTAAAATCTAAAATCATAAATCTTCCACTCTGTCCCAAATGCCCCTAAAATAGTCGTAAATGTGTAGTCCGTTCAAAAGATAAGAATTGTAAGTTTGTAATGAATTAATTAACAACCTTTTAAAAACTATCCCATGAAAAAAGCAAAAATTATCTTTTGGATCACTACTACTATTATCTTTTTATTCGAAGGTGTTATGCCGGCCTTAACCTCTCAGACAGAATTAGCAAAAGAAGGAATCAGACACTTGGGCTATCCTGAGTATTTCGGAAATGCCTTAGTCGTTTTTAAAATTCTTGGTGTTTTAGCTTTGGTGATTCCTTCCATTCCAAAAAACATAAAAGAATGGGCGTATGCCGGATTTGGTTTCGACTTTATTTTTGCTTCCATCAGTCACGCTGCAGTAGACGGTATCAATTTCCAGGCCTTCTTTCCTTTAATCTTTTTAGTAATTCTGGCGATCTCTTACGTTTATTATCATAAAATAGAGCGTTATAAAAACATCGCTTTATAACCTCATGAAATGATGATAGAAGTTTATAAAACAAATGTTCAGGAAGTCGAGCAGTCTCTACTGATTGTGGGGAAACTTCTTGAACATTTTCCAAACAGTCATATTAATTTTGATTTAGAGGACTGTGATAGAATTTTACGCGTTCATGCACCGTCAATTTCAAATCAAAGAATAATAGAACTTCTGGATTCCTATGGCTATCATTGTGAAGTTCTTCTGTGAGTCCTAAAAAACAACAAAGATCTGATTTATAAAGTTTTATTGATAAAATTTGTAAATTTGAAATACTATCAACCTTCAAATCTAACCAAATGAATTTACCGGCCGGACATCAAACCATAATGCCTTATTTAATTTTAAATGGCGCGTCAAAATTTATAGCATTTACTCAAAAAGTCTTTAATGCAACAACTTCTTCCGATCATGTACTACGCGAAGACGGAACGGTTATGCATGCAGAAATTATCATCACCGGAAGTACTATCATGGTTACAGACGTAGTTGAAGACTGGTCAAGACAAACCGCTAACCTATTTGTTTATGTCCCCAATGTCGATGAAACCTATAAAAAAGCATTAGAAAATGGTGCTACGAGCATAATGGGAGTCAGCGATAAAGAGTATGGCAGGACTTGCGGCGTTACCGATCCGTTTGGGAATGTCTGGTGGATCACTTCTATAATAGAGTAAAAAACAAAAAACATTTATGAAAACAGAATTAAAACAAGATATCGGGACTACTTTCGGACAATTTTCCGACACTGTTTCTCTTTTTACGCAAAGCGAAGTCAATCAAATACCGTTTGAAGGTAGCTGGACAGCCGGACAGGTTGCCCGTCATATCATAAAAGCGACATCAGGACTGCGTCAGGTTTGCGAGGCTAATACCCAAAAACTAGCGGCAAACTATGATGAAAAAATACCTGCGCTTCAAGGGATATTTCTCGATTTCAATACCAAATACGACTCCCCTGATTTTATATATCCGGAAGACCGCGAGTATGATAAAACCGAGCTGATTTCAAGTCTTCAAAGAATTGAAAAAGAAATGCAGCATATTGCCGAAAATTATGATTTAACACGCACCTGTATGGATTTTGAAATACCGGGTATTGGAAATTTAACAATCTACGAATTATTATTTTTTTGTAACGTGCATGCCAAAAGACATTTAAATCAATTGAAAAACATTTATACTGTTGTAAAAAACTAAATATGAGATCCAAAACCAAAACCATTTTGACCGCCTGGCTCGTTGCCGGGACATTAGACCTGACGGCAGCCATAACAGTTTATGCTTTTATACTCCAAAAAACCACTGCCATAAAATTGCTGCAATCCATTGCAAGCGGCGTTTTTAAAAAAGAAGCCTACACTGGAGGCTCGCTAATGGCGCTCTTCGGTATTGGATTCCATTACTTAATTGCACTAAGTTTCGCTTCGTTTTATTTTATCATTTATCCTTATCTGCCTTTTCTCAAAAAAAGCGCAGTTGTTTCCGGATTCCTCTATGGACTATTCGTCTGGATCATTATGAATTTAATTGTACTGCCTATTACCTTTCCTGTGCTTCCCGAAAAACACTTAGATTTCCCGTTATTCCTTTCCATGTTGATCCTGATGTTCTGCATCGGTCTTCCCATAGCACTTATAACGCGAAAATATTATAGTTTTCAGACGCAATCCTAATTGTAAACCTGAAATACAAAACGTCAAAAATCCCTTTTCACACAAAGGGATTTTTTTTTGTTTTACCCCCTAACGTAACTTTTCTGCTTTTATTTTGCTCATACAATGCTAATTATATAAACTTCAAAAAAAGTTATGTAAGATTTCTTCTGCAGTTGTCAAGTAACTTTAATCTTTGATAATAAAGACCACAACTGTCTTTTAAGATTTACGTTGTTTCATTTTTGATTTAATACTAAAAACATATTATTTTGATTCTCTCTCTAAAAAATACTTTCACCGAAATAGGAAATGCAACTTTGTTTGCTAAGCAGTTTTTTAAGGAAGTTTTTGTTCCTCCTTATGAGGCCAAAGAGTTTATAAAACAATGTTATGTAATTGGATATAAATCATTGCCTTTAGTAGCCATAACCGGTTTTATTATGGGATTGGTACTCACCCTTCAATCTCGTCCTACACTGGTCAATTTTGGAGCGGAATCCTGGTTGCCCGGAATGGTAGCTCTTTCCTTAATAAGAGAAATTGCTCCCGTAATTACGGCTTTAATTTGTGCCGGAAAAATCTCCTCGGGAATTGGTGCCGAATTAGGATCGATGAAAGTAACCGAACAAATTGATGCGATGGAAGTTTCGGCAATTAATCCTTACAACTATTTGGTCGTAACCAGAATTTTAGCCTGTACCTTAATGGTTCCCATTTTAGTCATTTTTGCAGATGCGGTGGGCATTATTGGTGGTTTTGTTGGAATTAATATCCACGGTGATGTTAATTTCTATCGCTATCTGACTCAAATTTTACAATCGCTGGAATATCTGGATCTGATTCCTGCAACCATTAAAACGTTCTTCTTCGGATTCTTTATCGGAATGATTGGATGTTTTAAAGGATTTAATGCCTCTAATGGAACTGAAAGTGTGGGAAAAGCAGCAAATTCAGCAGTTGTAACTGCTTCACTTACCATTTTTATTCTCGATATGATTGCCGTTCAAATAACCGATTTATTCTTTTAAAGATGATTAAGGAAAAAGAAAATACAGCACTTAAAACTAAAGCAGGAAGCAAAACTCCAATCATCGAGATCAGGGATTTGCACAAGACTTTTGGCGCGGACAATACTGTTCTGCAAGGTGTAAATCTAACGGTGAATAAAGGGGAAGATTTAGTAATTCTTGGACGTTCCGGTTCGGGAAAATCGGTCACCATAAAATGTATTGTGGGTTTAATAACTCCCGATCAGGGTGAAATAAAAGTGTTTAACGAAAATGTATTGAACCTGAAGAAACCTGAGTTAAATCAGATTAGGGTTCGAATTGGGTTTTTATTTCAAAGTGGTGCACTGTATGACTCCATGTCGGTACGCGAAAATCTGGCTTTCACTTTACAAAAACACAAACAGAACTTAACGCCTGAAGAAGTTGAAACTGAAGTCATGGAAGCTTTAGATAATGTTGGTTTAGCGGATGCGATCGATAAAATGCCGTCTGAACTATCAGGCGGAATGCAAAAAAGAATTGGTCTGGCCAGAACATTAATCTTAAAACCGGAAATTATCTTATACGATGAACCCACAACGGGGTTAGACACCATAACCTCGCGTGAGATCAGCGAATTAATTCTTGATATCAAACACAAACGTAAAACCACTTCAATCATTATTACTCACGATATGGCTTGCGCAAAACTCACAGCCGACCGAATTATGGTTTTAAAAGATGGAGTAATACATGCCGAAGGGACATATGAAGAACTGGAAAAAAACGAAGACGAATGGGTGCGCTCATTCTTTGAATAACGCAAAATAAATAGTAGAAATCATGGATAAACAATCTGGATATACCTGGAAATTAGGAATGTTTGTAGCAATTGGATTGTTACTTTTTATAATGGCCATTTATTTTATAGGGAAACAAAAAAACCTCTTTGGTTCCACCTTTCACATCAGCTCCCGATTTAAAACTGTGAGCGGTTTGGAAGTGGGCAACAATGTACGATTTTCGGGAATTAACATTGGTACGGTCGAAGAAATCAGGCTGATTAATGACTCTTCTGTTGTGGTTGTAATGGTGATTAAAGACGATGTTAGAAAATTCATCAAAACAGACGCTCGTGCCAGCATTGGTTCTGACGGATTGATGGGTGACAAGGTTCTCACTATTTCTCCCGGCATAAAATCACAAAAAATAATCGAAAACAACGGTGCAATTGCTTCGATTGACGGAATAGAAATGCAGGACATCATGAAAAGTGTCAAAAAAAGTGTTGATAATGTAGGCATTATTTCTGATGAACTTGCCACTTTTAGTCATAGTATGAACAACGGAAACGGAGCCCTGGCAAGATTAGTCCGCGATGATAAAATGGCCAATAGTGTTTCGAATACCCTTTCAAATCTGGAAAGCGGTACCAAAGGTTTTAGTGATAATATGGAAGCTGCCAAAAATAACTTTCTGTTGAGAGGGTACTTTAGAAAAAAAGAGAAAGAAAAGGAAAAACAGAAAGAGGAAGCTAAAGAGAAAAAAGAAGAACAACAGGAAAAAATCAATAAAGAAAAAGAGGAAAAAGCCAAAGAAGAGAAACAAAAACAGGAGAAACAAAAAGAAGAAGACGCTAAAAAGACACCTTCCGGAAAAGAAAAATCATAGATAAAACTCCAATGAAAACGAAAAAACAAAATAAAAGCAGTGCCTTTGAAAAATTTGCTACCTATGTTTCTAAAGCTTCAGGAAGTACTCCTGCCTTTATAGGTGCTTTTTTAATTGTAGTAGTCTGGGCAATTTCAGGACCTTTTTTTGATTATTCCGAGACCTGGCAATTGGTCATTAATACCGGAACGACCATTATTACTTTTTTGATGGTTTTTTTAATTCAGAAAGCACAAAATAAAGATTCGCTGGCCATTCAGCTGAAACTAAACGAGCTAGTCGCTTCCAACGAATATTCAAGCAACAGTCTGGTAGATATTGAAAGTATGACCGAAGAGGAAATGATTATTGTTCAAAAATATTATCAACATCTTAGCGAACTCTCCAAAAAAGATGAAAGCATCAGAATCTCGCATTCCATTGCAGAAGCGCACGAACAACACCAGCGCAAAGGCAAAACCAGAACAAAAACCCGTACATCAAATAGTGCTAAAAAATGAAACTACGATCGACCGAAACTTTCTGGCTTCTAAGGAATGCCATGAAAAAAAGCTATCCTTCAATTGATTCCGATAAAAACACAACCATTTTGATAATTGGCGGCGGAATAACAGGTGCTTTGATCGCTTACAAGTTAATTACTGAAGGCAAAAAAATAATATTGGTCGACCGTCGTGATATTTGCAACGGAAGCACCGCTGCGAGTACCGCTTTATTACAATATGAAATTGACATTTCATTACACGAACTGATCAAAATGAGAGGATTAAACTGTGCCCTTGACAGTTACAGGAACGGTAAAAAAGCAATTTTTGATCTCCGCAACATCATCGATACTATAAAAAGCGATTGTCAGTTCGAATTCAAAAAAAGTATTTATTTCTGTTCTTTAAAAAAAGATCTCCAATTCCTGAAAGACGAATTTAAAATCCGAAAGGAAAATGGCTTTGACGTGAACTGGCTGGAAAAATGGGATCTTGAAAAATTGGGGCTCAATGCTCTGGCGGCAATCGAATCAAAAACTGCAGCAGTTATGGATCCTTTTAAGTTAGCCAATGATTTACTAATTTATTGTCAAAAAAAAGGAATGGAAATTCTGGATCGAACCAACATTACCTCTATTCAAAATCAAAAAGATAAACTAATTGCCGTTACTGAAAATAAATGTAGTATTACCGCAGATCACATTATACATTGCAGCGGTTACGAAAGTACCGAAACGCTAAAAGAAAAGGTTGTAGATTTGAAAAGCACCTATGTCATTGCTTCTGAAAGTCTCCCTACACTTCCTGTGGCTTTCAGAAATGCAATTTTTTGGAATACCTCCTCTCCTTATCTCTATTTTAGAGCTACTTCAGACAATCGCATCATTATCGGGGGTGGAGATGTAGCCTTTAAAGATCCTGTAAAACGCGACAAATTATTACCCAAAAAAGAGCAATTCTTATTGAAGAAGTTCCAACGAAAATTTCCGGATATTGATTTCAAAATTGATTATTCCTGGGCCGGAACTTTTGGAGAAACAAAAGATGGCCTTCCCTATTTTGGAAAACCTAATCCCAATAAAAACGAACATTATGTCCTGGGTTTTGGTGGAAACGGAATTACTTTTAGTGTCATAGGCATGAACTCAATTTTGGACTCTCTTAATAATAAAAAAAATCCGGATTTAGAATATTACAAGTTTGGAAGATAACTTTTTTAGAGGTGCAGAGAAGCAAAGTTGCAAAGTTTTTTGTTGCATTCTGAAAGCTGGTTATTGAAGTTGAACTGCAAATAAAGCAAACGTTATTTTCTTCTCAAAATTTTAATGAAACTCTTTAAAAGTAACTTTTAAAATCTTTACCTTACTGCTTTACAAAAACGGTACTTCATGAAAAGTTTTTCTTTCCCGCCCATATCCAACAAAGATGCTGTTATTCTGATTTTGGGCACCATGCCCGGAGCCAAATCATTGGAAATGAATCAATATTACGGTCACAGTCAGAATAATTTCTGGAAGTTTATGTTTGTTATTTTGAAAGAGGATCTCTCTACTGATTATGAAACCCGAAAAGCTTTGCTCCAAAAAAACAACATTGCGGTGTGGGATGTGTTACAGCATTGTGACAGAATAGGGAGTTTGGACAGTGCTATTAAAAATGAAATCCCTAACGATTTTGAAACCTTTTTAGAACAACATCCCAATATCACAACCATTCTTTTTAACGGACAAAAAGCAGCAGCATTCTTTAAAAAATATGTCCAGCTGAAGAAAAACTATCACTTGATCACACTACCCTCGACAAGTCCGGCAAATGCAGGTAAAAGTTATGAATCTAAACTTCAGGAGTGGAAAATTTCTGTTGATCCACATCATAATAATGCATCGACACCTCACACAGATTAATTTTTTTTAATACATTTAAGTTGTAAAAAACATTGATTGCGTTATTTTTTCTTTGAATAAGCTATTCTCTTCCGGAGTAGCCTTGTTACTTAATCAGAAACCAAAACGATATCATTATGAAAATTCAAACTTACTACAATCATGTTCGGTTTTATACCCCGCATCATTTTGTTTATTATCCGGTTTTAGCACTATTCTTAGGCTCCAGTATTTACTTCGCCTGTACGACCGAAAATACACTTATTTGGTCCTTTATAAGTGTTTGTTTTCTATTGCTGTTTTTTCTTGCCTATATGCTGCGCCAACATTACGCCCTGACGCTTCAGAACCGAATCGTGAGGCTGGAACTTCGTTATCGCTATTTGAGCCTTACAGGAAAAAGGCTTGAAGAATTCGAGTACAAACTAACCGACGATCAGATTTTTGCTTTGAGATTTGCTCCTGACAACGAAATCCTGCCGCTTTTGGAAGATGCTCTTAAAAATAACCTCACCGGAGATGCTATAAAAAAAGCCATCGTGCACTGGAGAGCAGATTACAACAGGGTGTAAAAACAATGGAAAGGATAAACTTTCCCTAACTTCTATTTCTGCGATTAAACCAAACATACACTAAAAAAAGAATCAGCCAAACGGTTACAATCACGCCAAAATACATCCCAATAATTGACGGATGTAAATAGTTGGGTTCGTAAAAAAGCTTATCAAAAGTGGTAAATTTCTCCATTAGTGCTTTTCGGTCAAAGCTGTTTCGAATTGTATTGAGTACTTCATCGCGATGTTCTCTAAAATAAAATGCATCTGCGGCCAGTTCTTTAGGAACAATATTACTCTCGATTTTATATTTCTTTAAAAGAGTATCCAGCTTCTGAAAATTCAACTGCAACGAGTCTTTTCTGTATTTGTACAGCAGTTTATATCGCTGTACTGCGGCATCGTACTGTTGTTTTTCTGTTGCAATTCCTTCTACAGCCTTAAACAATGATTTATTTTCGAGAAAAATACAAATGCTATCGTCGTATTGAGGCTGTACCTCGACACCTCTGAATAGGATTTCTGTACTGTCTTTAATCACTTTTTTGGTTATAATTCTCTTCGAAAGTTCCTTTTGATCTAAACCAATTTCGTCCAAAACCTTACCAGTTACGGTCGAGACTTTATCTAAATCGGTTGTGAGCACTTTCAAAGTATCTATACTGTAATACGTACTCTCGGTGTTGTAATAACCATTTGATATTAAAACGCTATCCACTACCTCCGTGACAGGATAGGGTTTTGGATATAAGATATTAACCGGATTAAACAATTTTTCAGAACTGTAAGAAGTATAATTGTATAAAAACGGATTTAAAACATTCAGTAAAGTTTTATCTCTATTGAAATCAACTTCCGGAAGTTCGCTCCTTAATTTGGCATTCAATCCAAAACTATAACTGATAAAAAAGGAAAAACTCAGAAAACAAATCAGCAGTAATACCAAACCGGTTTTAAGCAGATTGGTCAAAGAATAAGGATATCGGGAATGATTTCTAATCAGAAATATCAGAAAGAAAAATAAAAACAAACCGCTGATGAAAAAATGGGAAATGGAAACATCATCATAAAATTTAAACCTGTAAAATTCAAAATAGGAATTGATATTGGCAATACCTTTAAAGGTAAAAAACCATATAAAAAATACCCTAAATGAATGAACAGCAGTACTAAAAAAGACTTTACAAAGAATTGCTTTAATTTTTTTTCCATTTTTTATTTTGAGAATTTACTCTCAAATATAGCCAATCTGATTTAGAAATGAAATTTTCAAACCCTCTTGAAGAAAATTCTCTAAATCAGAATTAGTCCTTTTTTCAAATTCCAATACAAATGAAACTGAGACAAATCCAATACAAAAAACAACATACACAACTGATAGTCAAACACATTAACTCAAAGTCAAATTAAATAAAAAAGAATTGGGCGATTATTCTTCGTTAAGTTTAAAAGCTAAAAAATTATCAGTAAAATGATAAATACTTGAGTTTTTTCGCCACGAATGCTCGAATTATTTGAAATACAAATTCGTGCATTCGTGGCGATTCTTTATACTATTCAGAAACTTCCAATTGCAGTACAACTTCCTGATAATGTTTGCTAAGTGAGAATAATTGCTCGGCAAAAATCATAATAGCAAGCGGAATGAAGAAAAAGGAAAGCAAATTTTCTTCGTATAAAAAATAAGTGGTTACCATAAAAATTCTCAGGTATTCCAGATAATAAATCCATCTTCTTTGTTCTAATAATGCCCCACAATTTACTAATGTTACCAGAATAAGTAACAGTACAAAAATTTTGTCCGAGACATTTAGTCCTTCAAAACAATACGTAAAAACCGTTAAAAGTATCGTGGAAACTCCAAGCTGGATATAGAGATAATTCTTAAATCGAAGCCTTTGATGCGGATTCGCTTTGTCCTGTAGAAAACGTTTCTCTAAGGTTGGCCGAATATCCTGATCCATATGGGCAGGACTGCCAAATACCGCTTTCCATTTTGCTTTAAATCCTGTCGAGCGCTTCCACAGCTCATAAATCTCAAAATAGTAATGAAAATGCTGCCACAAGAAACTATAACTTTTGAGCGGATGTGTTAAACCGTATTTTGGTTTTTCTTCTTCTTCCTGAAAAGTTCCGAAAAGACGATCCCAAAAGGTAAACATATCTCCATAATTTTTATCAAGATATTTTTCATCAGATGCGTGATGTACGCCATGTACAGAAGGCGTAACAAAAACATACTCCAGCCATTTTATTCTGCCAACAAGCTGTGTATGCGTAAAAAAAGAATAAGCTCCGTGCACAATCAGCATGGTAATAACCATAGAGGGGTGAAAACCAATAAGCGGCAGTACACACCAAAATCCTGTTCTAATAACGGCCTGAAAAGTTGTAATTCTGGCGGCTGCGGTAAAATTAAATTCTTCGCTATGATGATGTACGATGTGTGCTGCCCAGAAAAAATTGACTTCATGCCCCAATCGGTGGTACCAATACCAGACAAAATCGGTGGCTAGAATTAAGGCAATCCACACAAAAACATTATTCGAAATATCAAAAAATCGATAATTATTATAAATCAAATAATACAACTGGTAAAAACTGGCCGCCACAAACAAGTTAATCAAACGCTCTGCGATACCAATGCTAATATTTGAAACTGAACTTTCATAATTAAAAATTTCCGGCCTCTTTCGTCGTTGTGCAAGCTTGTATTCTAAAAAGAGAAAGAGAAAAAAAGCAGGCATCGCGAAAGCTAGAAAATTAATATGTTCCATTTTAAAAAATACTTATTTAATTCATAAAAAAACACAAAGCAGTAGTACTTCTATATCCTTATAAAAACAAAGACATTTTCATCAATCAACAAGTTCTTTTCGGCTGAAAATCTTCTTATTAATTGATGAAAAAAATCTTTACTATTTAAAAACCTAATTTTTAATTCTGTTTAAATTTCGGAGTATCCAGCGCCACTTCTTTTACAGATTGAGTATCGGCTACCTTTTTCAACGCGATAATATAAGCTGCAATACGCGGTGTTACATTATATTTAGCCGCAATTCTGAAAACCGTCTCAAATCCTTTTTCTAAGATGTCTTCTAAGCGTGTATTAATCTGATGAATTCTCCAGGACTCCAGAAGCGAATTCTGAAGCCATTCAAAATACGAAACTGTAACTCCACCCGCATTGGCCAGAATATCCGGAACCACTAAAACATTGTTATCGTGTAGTATTTTATCCGCATCGGAAGAAATCGGTCCGTTGGCACCTTCCACAATAATTTTAGCACGAATATCATTAGCGTTCTTTTGTGTAATCACATCTTCTGTGGCAGCAGGAATCAGTACATCCACTTCTAACAGCAATAAATCCTCATGTTTAATAGCAACGGAATTCGGATATCCTTTAATACTTTTATTGTTCAAATTGTAGTACAAAATCAATTCCGGAATATTAAGTCCTTCAGGATTGTAAAACGCTTCAGAAACATCACTAACCGCTACTACTTTAAGTCCTTTTTCAAATAAAAATAAAGCCGAATGCAATCCAACATTTCCAAAACCCTGAATGGCTACTGTAGATTTTGCAGGTCTAAGTTTTAATTTTTCAAGGGCCAATAAAGTGATGATACTAACCCCTCTTCCTGTTGCTTCTACCCTGCCTAATGAACCGCCGGAATGCAAATGTTTTCCGGTTACTACCGCATGAATTGTTTTGCCATGAAGTATAGAAAATTCATCCATTAACCATCCCATCTCATCGGGACCCGTTCCCATGTCGGGAGCCGGAACATCTTTTTCAGGTCCGAAAATATCGATTAAAGCTTTGGTATAAGCTCTTGTAATTTTCTCTAATTCATTCTTAGAAAGTGTCGTGGGATCACAAATAATTCCGCCTTTTGCTCCTCCAAACGGAATCCCGGTCACAGCTGATTTCCAGGTCATCCAGGCAGCCAGCGCTTTTACTTCGTCAAGGTTCACTCCCTTATCATATCGGATTCCGCCTTTTGACGGCCCTAAAGCAGTATTGTGTATAATTCGGTAACCTTCAAAGTTCTTTTCAGAACCGTTATCCAGGGTAATCGAAAAATTAACGACAATTTGCTTTTCCGGACGCTGGAGTTTTTGCCTGATCGATTCGTCTAATCTAAGAATGTCGGCGGCAATGTTAAAACGATCAATCATGGATTGAAAGGGGTTCTGTTTTATTAATTCTGCACTCATATTATATCGTTTAATTGGGGTTATTATTTTTATCTTTTGCAAAAGTCTTTTCTAAGGTTTATGGATACTTGCTCTAACATGGGATTTTCCTAAAACAGCGTCGCATCATAACACTGGTATTTCTATTGGTTCTCATTTTGTTTCTTTTTTTCCAGTTCTAAAAAAAGCCTTTCATTGGTGCATGAAAGGCTAAAAAAAAAAATAACAAGTAAATTTCTCTATCAACGCCATTTCATCACATAGTCCTGCATGCGACACATCGTGAAGCCACATAAAGATGAGATGATATTTTGACTATAGTTCTTCATTGTTATTGCAAATCTATAAAATATATTTTATAAATTCTATAGAATTAGTAGAGTTTATTTTTGAAAAATGAAAAAATTAACAAATAACACCTGTTAATCAACACAATACATTCTGTAAAATTTTATTTAAACTGAGAAACAACAATAAAAATGATCGCTATTAAAGCTAAAAAGATACCAATAAAGTTAATTTTAGATAATTTTTCTTTGAAAAAAAGCAAACCAACAAAACTTCCTAAAACAATAACTCCCATGTTCATTCCTGCAAAAACTGTCGATGGGTTTTCAGCAAATGCTTTATGTGCCTTTAAATAGAACAGGATATTTCCGAAATTGAAGATCCCCACCAGGGCACCAAAAAGAATATTTTTGGAGTCCAATTTCCCCTTTTTTATGCCAATTTCATAAATCGAAATTAAAAACGCTACTGCTAAGGCGATACAGAACACCACAAACAAAGAGGTTGGATAAGGCAAAGTAGTATAAAGAGCGATTTGTTTGAAGAGAATATCAATAATGCCAAAACCTACCAGAACCACTGCGGGATAAATCCATTTATTCTCTGTGGTATCCGGTTGCTTTTTTAAGATAAGTAAAAGCGCCAGAAGGCCAATTATTAACCCGATAATTTTATAGGTATTAAATTCTTCTTTAAAGATGAACCAGGCCGCCAGAATTGGGATGAATAACGATAATCGCTGGGCTGCATCTGTTTTCACAATCCCCACATTTTTTATGGAAGCTACCAGAAACAAAAAGACTACCGGCAATAATATCCCAATAGCAATGTAAATATTCCAGGGAGCGTTTGCATCAACTTCCTTTAAATTTGGGCTAAAAGTAAAATAACAAAGTGCTAAAGCAACAATATAATTGAACGCAATAATCTGAGTGGGATGTGTATTGTATTTTCGGGTTATTTTAAAGATCACACCAACAATTACACTGCACAAAATACTGAGGATAAGAAACAACATAGGATTATATTTTGAATGCAAAAATAACGCTTAAACTCCTTTTGTTCTATTTTTTGTTTCTTTTATTCCAGCCTTTTTAATTTCTAACTGTATAATTTTTCCTTTACTATTTTTAATAAATTCTACTGTCGTATTATTATTATCTGAGCGAAAGAACTTTGTTTGAGATTCCGGCAACAATTCGATAGCAGAACCCGCATAATACAATTTGTTCTCTTTCTTTACAATTTTAACATTTTCATACTCCCCTACATATTGATCGTAAGCCTTTGCATCTCCAGCCACCTGAATGTGTTTGTACGGAAGCTCTGCCTCTTTCCCAAAACATATTCCTGCAAGGCCATAAGCAATATAATACGATTTTGACTGGTTGTTGGATAAGACGGTAATAAAAACTTTATCGGCAGTAAATTTGTTAAAGGATGTCATTGCCCCAAAGAAACCACCATCATGCGCAATTAATTGATGGCCCTGATTGTAAACAGGATTGATTATTACGCCAAAACCAAACTTCTGTTCATTATACGATGTAAACATCTTTTTCTTAGATTCCTCTGATAGTAAGGTCTGACCATCGAAAAGTGCTTTATTCCACAAATTTAAATCTTCAACAGTTGAATATATACCATCGTGACCACGATTAAAATTCCAATTGATGTATGGATTTTTAGTTAATTTATTATCATTGAAATAATACAACTGAGTCATTTTATCCACTACGGCATCACTAGCAGAAACTCCGGAATTGTACATTTTAGCTTTATCGAATAGATTTTGCCTTAAATACTCTTCATAAGATTGTCCCGATACTTTCTCAACAATGCGCGCTAATAAATAATATCCAATGTTACTATAGGCTGTGCTGGTTCCCGGCTCAAACAGCAAAGGCTTTTTGGCCAGATACGCACAAACAGAATCTTTATTGAGATCTGTTCTTACCAAATACAGTTCGTCAAAATCCATTTGAAAACCTGAATTATGACTTAACATCATTTTTAAAGTGATGGCATCACCTTTAGGGAAACCAACAAAGTACTTACTCAATTGATCCTCCAATGATAACTTTTTATGCTCCGCTAACTGCAAAATCGCAACAGCCGTAAATTGCTTTGAAACTGAAGCCAGGCTAAATTTTGAATCGACTACATTTTTTACTTTCCATTCATAATTCGCAAAGCCATAAGCTTTTTTTAGAAGTATCGAATCATTTTTAGAAACCAATACTGTGCCGCTAAAATCATTAACTGCAAATTGTGCATCCATGTATTTTTCTAATTGTATACTAAGTTCTTTTTGTGAATATCCAAACGTAAATACCAACAATACGATTAGTGTTAATCCTGATTTCATGCTAATTATTTTTACAGTTAATGATTATTTTATGGAGCGTTTTATCCAGTAACGCTATTTCTTCCAGAGACAAGCCCTCCAATGCCGTTTGCCTGTTAATCTCAATAACGGGTTGTATATCGTCAAGTGTTTTTTTTCCCTTTTTAGTGATTTCCAGATTAAATTTTCTTCGATCCACAGGGTGAATTGTGCGGGTTATATATTCTTTTTTCACCATTAATTCAATCATTCTCGTAATGGAAGCACTGTCTTTAAATACAAGATTAGCCAATTTATTTTGAGAAATGTCCGGATTGTTGTTTAGTATAATTAAGACCAGACATTGATCTACAGTAATATCTTTTACGACCTTGGTAATGTTTTTTTGTGCTAGTCTTCGATATTCTTTTATTGCTTTCTCTAATGAGTACAGAGCTGTTCCGGTTGGATTTTCGAGTTGCATATTTTTTTTATTTGATACAAATATAATTGATATATCAATATCTTTTAAAAAAATTTCAAACCCGACAGATTTTTAAAACCTGTCGGGTATAGTGATAAACAATTTTAGTCGCTTTTAAGCCAGCCTGTAATACTCATTCTGGTGTTTTGGGTAACCAGAACTTCATGCACCAATTCATTACTTTTGAAAAAAATAGTTTTTCCCTGCGTAGGTGCAATTTTTTGATTGTTATTTTCCTGATGGATCATTAATTCTCCGCCATCGCTTTCTTTCCAATTGCTGTTAAGATAACTGATCATGGAATATTTTCGACTGGAATTGTTTTTAAACTGATCTAAATGCTTCAGATAAAAATCGCCGCTTTCATATAAAGAATAGTGAAATTCATAACTTGTAATTCCGGCATAACAACTTTCATTCAAATAGACTATAAAAGCATCTATCTTATCAAAAAACTCATTTTCAAAAACATTGTTGTGTTTTTTATCCAGCCAATAAATAGAGTCACTGCGTACAGCTCCATCGTAAGACAGCTTTTCTGAGTTTCCGATTCCTGCAGCCAGCAACAAACTTTTACGATTTAAATCTATTAGATTTTGCCTTAAATGATTGGCCAGTTCAGGACTTAAAAAATGCTCCGATATCCCAACCTTATTTTCTATATAACTCGCAATCAAATCTTCGAAACTATCTTCCATCTTTATTTTGGGAAACTGCAAATACAGCCAACGGAGCAAGGTAGATGAAATAAAACTGGTAATGGGCTTTTTACAAAATAATAAACCCGACTGGTTTTAAAAACCTGTCGGGTTTAGTTAGAAAAAAATAGATTATAAACTACAATTTGCTGATATAACTTCCGTACATATCTTTAAACTGATGTCCTTGAGCAAAACGGTCTTTGCTCAGTTTTTTGTATTCGACCAATCCCCACAGAATAAATTCTTTCATAAAATACTGATCTTTTTTATCCAGTTGAGGCAAATATTTTTTCAACAAAACATCTAGCGGAGTTACTTCGTCTAAAATCTTCTGATACTCTAAATCAGAAGCATCGTCTAACAATTCGAAACCGCTTTCGGCAAAAAACCATTCGATCACATCTGAATAAGGTGTTTTTTCTCCCGGTTTTTCAAGTTTCTCTATTCGCGGTAATAATGTTGGAAATAAAGTTCTGATTGCTAAACCAATTAAGTTTTGTGCTACGACAGCAGCTCCCTCCTGCTCTCCTTCGTAAACCAGTTCTACTTTTCCGGTGATAGCAGGAATAATACCCACAAAATCAGACAAACGCAAAGTGGTTTTATCTACTCCGGCTTTTAAGGCACGACGTTCTGCTGTACTCATTAAATTCTCGAAAGCGGTGATACTCATTCTCGCACTTACACCACTTTTATTATCGATATATTCGCTTTCACGCGCTTCAAAACTAATCTGTTCTAAAATATCTCTGGCCAGAGCCGGCAC
Source organism: Flavobacterium sp. WG21 (assembly GCF_000335775.1). Lineage (NCBI taxonomy): Bacteria > Pseudomonadati > Bacteroidota > Flavobacteriia > Flavobacteriales > Flavobacteriaceae > Flavobacterium > Flavobacterium sp. WG21. The sequence goes on along the minus strand of NZ_AMYW01000005.1, from coordinate 6,222 downwards.
ATAAACTAATTTGTGCTGTGTTTCATCCAGTTTGGCTTCCTGCTCTGTGATAGCTCTTGCAATGGCAACACTTTCAGGATAATGTGTGAGAATTTGCGAACCGATTCTATCTTTTAAAGGCGTTACGATACTTCCTCTATTGGTATAATCTTCCGGATTGGCTGTAAAAATAAATTGCATATCCAAAGGCATTCTCAATTTAAATCCTCTAATCTGAATATCCCCTTCCTGCAAAATATTGAATAAAGCGACTTGAATTCTGGCTTGTAAATCCGGCAATTCATTAATTACAAAAATACAGCGGTTGGCTCTCGGAATCATTCCGAAATGAATGACACGATCATCGGCATAAGAAAGCTTTAAATTTGCTGCTTTTATAGGATCGACATCACCAATTAAATCGGCAACAGTAACATCGGGTGTGGCTAATTTTTCAAAAAAACGCTCACTGCGATGCAGCCATGAAATTGGCGTATCTTCACCTTTCTCCGCAATCAAATCTTTGGCAAAACGTGAAATAGGATGTAACGGATCGTCATTAATTTCCGAGCCCGCAACAAACGGAATGTACTCGTCTAACAATTCAACCATCTTACGTGCCAAACGTGTTTTTGCCTGACCGCGAAGTCCTAATAAGTTAATATTATGACGAGAAAGAATGGCACGCTCCAATTCCGGAATTACCGTATTTTCGAAACCATGAACACCTTCAAAAACAGGCTTTCCTGACTTTATTTTCTCACGAAGATTATTGCGTAATTCGTCTTTAATACTGATACTTTTGTAACCAACAGCTTTTAACTGTCCTAATGTTTTTATATTCTTTATTTCCATTTTTACTGATTGAAAAATTTCTAATTTGCTTTTTTTAAACTTTTAATGACCTCTTCCTTCGACTTCGTTCAACGAGACCACCGAGACCGAGACTGAGACTGAGACTGAGACTGAGACTGTCACTGCACTTATGCTTCGACTTCGCTCAGCAGGACACCGTCACTGAGACTGAGACCTAGACCAAGACAGAGACTGAAACCAAGCTTAAACACTACCTCACCCTCTTCTTCCTATTCGTTTCATAATCTTCAAAAATCATCTCTCCCAGTCCTTTTAATCCGGTGTAAAATGCTTTTCCCTGATTCGCTTCGGTAAAATGGTTGACAAAACGCTGTAAATACGGATCGTTTGCAATCATGAATGTCGTGATCGGAATGTGTAATTTTCTGGCTTGCTGTGCCTGTGTATAACATTTATCAACGATGTACTCGTCGAGTCCGTTACTATTCATATAATAGGAACCGTCACGCTCACGTACGCAGCTGGGTTTTCCATCGGTAATCATAAAAATCTGCTTGTTGGTATTTCGTTTTCTTCTTAAAATATCCATGGCCAATTGAAGTCCTGCAACGGTATTGGTATGATAAGGGCCTACTTGCAGATAGGGTAAGTCTTTAATAGGGATGATCCAGGCATCATTTCCGAAAACCAAAATATCGAGTGTGTCTTTGGGATAACGAGTTGTGATTAATTCGGCCAAAGCCATGGCTACTTTTTTTGCAGGTGTGATTCGGTCTTCGCCATAGAGAATCATACTGTGACTGATGTCAATCATCAAAACGGTGCTCATTTGCGCTTTGTATTGAGTTTCTTCTACCACCAAATCATTTTCGGTTAGCATGAAACTTTCAACACCATTATTAATCTGGGCATTTCGCAGACTTTCTGTCAATGAAATTCGTTCTAAACCATCTCCAAAATTAAACTCACGAAATTCCCCCGTATGTTCGTCACCATTTCCGGCATGTTTGGTTTTATGGTTACCACTTCCGGAACGTTTTAAATTACCAAAAATTTGATCCAGGGCCTGTTGTCTGATAGCGCGTTCTGTCTTGGCAGTAATACCAAAACCACCGCTTCCGTCAGGTTTAACTTCGTCTTTTATGTAACCTTTCTTTTTTAAATCTTCGATAAAATCATCGATAGTGTAGTTCTCGTCTGTTAGTTTGTATTCTATGTCTAACTCCCTTAACCAGCTGATTGCTTCGTCAAAATCACCCGAAGTATGGGTGATCAGCTCTTTAAAAATACCAAAAAGCTTTTCAAACGGAGACTGAAACGGAGCTTCGTACGACTTAAAATAAAAACCTTTTTTAAATTCGTTTTTCATAATTTTAAAATTACGCTATTTTAGAATTATGAAAAACGAAACGTTTATTAATTTTTAGTTAAAATATCCAACCAAAACTAACAACTAACAGTGTTAGGCCTGACAATTATTCAAACTTTCCGTCAACATAAAACCACTCCTTATTTTCGAATTTAAAAGTCGAAAACTCATAATGCACTTGTGGTTTGTTGTTTGAATCTAAAAAATAGGCTTTGAATTCGACGGTATTTTCAGTAAAACTCAAAATTTCGAGTCTCTGCCATTTATTAGCTGTTGCCCATTTTAAAATTTCGGTCTTCGAATAATATTTTCTTTCCGAAATATAAGTGGTTTCTAATAGATAATCTGCCTTGTGACAGGCATAAGCCGAATATCTGGAACGCATTAGAGCTAATGCCGTTGGTGCTTTTTGATTGTTTTCAAGGTACTGACCACAGCAATTTTCGAACAATAATCCAGTATCACAAAAGCACTTCTTACTCTCCATCAACCTGCTCTTCTCCATTAATTTTTACATGCAACTGATTCAATAAAACCTGATACCTGCTAATTTCTCTTAAATCTTCATCTTCTTCAGCATGATCCAGCATATCGTCTAAGGTATCACTTACTTCAAGCAATTTATTATTCGCTTCTCTATTATTCTTTGCCGCAATTAAATCAATAATTTCCTGTACACTTGCTTTTAAATCTTCGTATTTACTCATCTGTATTGTATTATTTTTTTGTTTCAAGTTTCAAGTTTCAGGTTTCAAGTTTTTTTATTGGAACCAAAAACCTGAAACATTTTATTCTCCTTTATTCTCGTTGAACTTTTTAATAATTTCTTTAAGCTTTTCTTTACGTGCAATCTCAGCCTGTTTTACTTTGTTTTGGGCTTTATGCAATTTGTCATTATGCTTTTTGATGTTCCTTTCGTTGTTGCGTCCCATTATATTTCTCTTTTTATTTCGTCTAAAGTTTTCTCGGTATAAATCAACTCATTGATAATTTGCTTTCTCAACTCATCAATATCTTCATAATCAAAATGCTTTGCCCATGAAGTGAGTTGTTGCAGATTGCGAACTTGTTTGATTCGTTTCGTGGTTTCAAAACTGGTTCTTAAAACAGGCTTTCCATCAAAATTTGGGTTCTTCTTATGCTGATAGGTTACCAGATTCTGATCGAAGTCAGCTTCGATATAGTACAGTTTTTCTTCAGCGTTATCCGGATAAAATTCGTTCCAGGCCGCAAAACCTATTTTAGTTTTCGAAGCAGTTTCGGGTACCATTGCTACCAAACGCCATTTGCTGTTGGCCAGTCTTCCCCAATGATTTGACACCCGATACATTCCGGCTTCCGTATAATAATAAGCGCTTCCGGCTTTGCTCTCAAACTGTTTCTTTAAGCCTTCAATTTTATCTGAAAGCACTTCATGAAAAACACAAAAGGTATTTTTAAAGGAATTAGGATGTGGTTTGAAGTTTTTTTGCATGTGCAAATATACTGAGATTGTCAAGAACTCCCTAAAACAAACATAATAATGATTAACTTTGCAGCTTCAATTTTAAAACAAAAAAATTATGTCTAAAGATCCACAAGGGAAAATGCTGCAAAAAGGAATTTATACGGGCATCATAGAAAAAGATGAAAACAACAACTATTTTTGTGGTGAGTACCTTTTAGACTATAAAATCGCACATACTAATTTTAATATAGGAGATTGGATCACGATTAAATCTATTATCGAAAACCCAAGCGATATCAGCTATGATAAGTATCCAAAAAAATCTAAAAACTTCGATAAGGCTAATAATAAACCGGAGAACAAGTAATTACAGATTAGTTTCAGGTTTCAAGTTTTAGGTTTCAAGTTTTAGGTTTCAAGTTTCAAGTCACTTTTAACGCAAAGACCGCAAAAATTTACGCAAAGTTCGCAAAGTTTTTATTTATGAAGCTTTGCGAACTTTGCTTTTGGAGTACATCTTAATTCTAAAAAAACTTGCGTTTTTGCAGTTAAGTACACCCAAAACTTAGACCCTGAGATCATAAACATCAAACAAAAACAAATATTTTTCCGCTCAAAAGTAAAAAGTTAAAAAAAAGTGTACCTTTGCAAAAAATTTGTCGTTTTGAAGTAAAAAACAATCATTTCAAACTAATAGACAAGAAGTTACCTTTTATTTATGAAAAAAATAGTTGAATACCGCAAGTTACTAAATGTAGACAAAACTGCTGAATTAAAAGATTTAAAAACAATCTATCGTAATGCGATGAAAGAATCTCATCCTGATAAATTTCAAGGTGATGATGCTGGTTTAAAAGCTGCAGAAGAAAAAAGTAAAGCTATTATTGAGGCTTATCACTTCTTGGTAAGTATTAATCCTGAAACGATTAAACTTAATTTACCAGAATACACTGAAACGATTTCGACTTGTTCAATTACTGATTATAAATTTGTTGAAGGTCGTTTAATTATCGATTTCTCTAACGGAAGTGTTTACGAATACATTAGTGTTCCTAAAGCAACTTACGTTAAAATGGTAAATGCTGATTCTCCTGGAAGATTTGCAAAAAGACATATTCTTAATTCTTTCACATGGAGAAAGAAAACGAATCAAGAATAGATTTATACCAAAATATCTACAAAAGCACTCTCTCAACGGAGTGCTTTTTTTATGCGCAAAAATTTAAAAAAACGTTATTTATTTTCATTATAACGATATAATTAAGAGTTTTAAATCAAATAAACCTCACAAACCTTCTGATTACATGACAATTAAACCTAAAAAAACAATAACAAAATTTTAGGTTCCAAAATTCTTTATGTTTTATAATTTTAAATACTTTTGTTGCACAAATCAATTAACTAATTAATTTTTTATAATGAAAAAAATACTTTTTTTACTAACTGCTTCTGCAGCGATTATTTCTTGCAGCAAAGTTAAAGACGGAGAATACCTAATTACAGGAACTGCAACCGGTATCGAAAACGGAAAAACAATCATTCTTCAAGGCCAGGATCCAACAACAAAAATGGCTGTATCTCTTGACACAGTAAAAGTTGAAAACGGAAAATTCGAAATTAAAGGAAAAGTAACAGAACCAGCTTTTCATACTTTAATTGTTCAGGGAGCTAATGGTCCAATTCCATTCATCTTAGAAACAGGAGAAATTACTGTTGCAGTTGACAAAGACAGTATCCACAAATCTAAAATTTCAGGTACTTACAACAATGACGAGTATGTAAAATTCAATGAGGATATGACAAAAACTCAAAAAGGTTTAGTTGATTTTCAAAAGAAAAACACTCAAAAAATGCAACAAGCTCAACAAGCTCAAGATACTGCAACGATCAATAGCTTGATGAAACAATACATGACACTTCAAACAGAAGTTCAGGAAAACTCTAAAAAGAAATATTTAGCTTACGCTGAGACTCACCCAAAAGCATTTATCTCTGCTTTAATCATTCAAAGCATGGTTAATGACCCAAGCACTGACATCAAAAAAGCGGAAGGCTTATACAACTCTTTAGACGAGTCTTTAAAAAACTCTACTCCTGGAAAAGAAATCAAAACTAAACTAGGACAATTGAAAAATCCTGCAGTTGGTGCATCAGCAGCTCCTGTTGGAAGCCCTAAATGAAGAGCAGATTTTTCGGCTCCAAATCCACAAGGAAAAGTAGTTTCGCTTAAAGAAAGCTTAGGCAAAGTAACTATCGTTGATTTCTGGGCATCATGGTGTGGTCCATGCAGAAAAGAAAACCCGAATGTGGTAGCTATTTACAAAGAATTACACGCTAAAGGTTTAAATATTATTGGAGTTTCATTAGACAAAGAAGCTGCTGCCTGGAAAGAAGCCATCGCAAAAGACGGACTAACCTGGACACAAGTTTCAAACTTAAAATTTTGGGACGAGCCAATTGCAAAACAATATGGTGTTGAATCTATTCCAGCAACTTTTATTCTTGATGCATCAGGAAAAGTAGTTGCTCAGGATTTAAGAGGTCCGGAATTAAGAGCCAAAATAATAGAGCTTTTAGCCAAATAATATTGCCTTTCAGAATAAAACAAAAA